>CAYSZE010000097.1:0-4673 GCA_964435255.1 uncultured Oligoflexia bacterium | reverse complement strand
AAACTGATATTGGCAAACAAAAATCGTTTATTTTATCTGAATATTTAAACCAACATTATCCAGAAACAAAAACAACTTTTTACAATACACGCTTTACAAACCAAGTTAATAACAATCATTTACAGGACATCAGTTTAATTATAAATGCCAGCGATAATTTTGAAACCCGTAAATATCTTAATCTTTATTCCTTGGAAAGAAACATTGCTTGGATAGACATGGGTGTACTTAAAATGAATGGCAATGTTTCCTTATTTCGTCCTTTTTTAGGATGTTTTCATTGTTTGTTTCCAAATATTCAGTCAAATGAAGAAAACTGTTCGTTGTTAGGAATATTGCCTTCTACTTGTGGGATTATCAGTGCTTTTGTTGCAACTGAAAGTTTAAAATATATAACTATAGAAAACAAAACAAATATAAATTATTATTATAACTTTAATTTTTTAGTCAACAATTTTAAAAAATATTTCTGGACAAAAAACCATGATTGTTCAATCTGTGGACATTTACAAATCCCTACATTAATAAATAGCCAAAAAAATAATGACTACTTTATCAAACTGGAAGACCTTAGTAATTTTACTGAAAATCTTTGTATCATTAACTTTAATTTATCAGAATTTCCTAATAATTTAGTTAACTTAAATGAAGCGAATGAATTATTTAATTATATTTTTACAAATAATAGAGAAAAAATAAATATTTTTTTAACCCAAAAAAGTATCACTAGTGAAAAAAAAGTATTGTTTACTTGTCAACAAGGAATTAAAAGCAAACTTGCTTCTGAATACTTTAGAAGAATGGGATTTTCAGCATTTTATGCCATATCAAATTAAATTTTTTCTTTAAAGAATTTTGAAATTGTATCAAGTAAAATATCTTCGCTAAATTTAGTGATCATTATTCCTAATCCATCTTTTTCAAGATCTTTACTGAGCTCATTATTTGAAATTGAAGAATGGAATATAATTGGCATTTCAGAAGATTTATTTTTAGCCTTAAATTCTCTGATCATATCTATGCCATTCATAATCGGCATTTCTATATCTGTAATTACAAAATCGTAGTGATTATTAAATAAACAATTTAATCCTTCTCTTCCATTTCCTGCAACCTCAATTTGCATTTCATATTTTTCAAAAAATCGTTTCGCTAGTAACTGGTAAACTCTTGAATCTTCAACAATCAATCCTTTTTTACCTCTCAAAAGAATTTCTGAACTTTTCTTGTCTACTTGAATATTTCCAATATTAACACCTAATTTAGAAATATATTTTTCAATATCAAACAAATAGCGATAAAAACCATTTTCTTGAATAATTCCAGAAACAAAAAATGATTCACTGTCATTCCAAATATCAGGCGGAGGTAATACTAACGAATTCGATACTGTTTTAATTTTTCTAGTGCCATCAACTATCACACCAACTAACACAGAAAGCACATGACAAATAATAATTCTTTTTTTATGTGCACGTTTTTTTTCTGTATTTACTGCTTTCTGCTGGTTTAAATTAGGATCTGCTATGAGTTTATTTAGTTCTAATACTGGAATAGGTATCCCATGCATGTCAATCATATAAACAAATGGAGGCATAACCCCTGGCAATAAAGAGTATTGATTCACTTCAAAAACAGCTGATATTTTTTGCACGTTTAAGGCTAAATGCAACTCATTTTCTTCGCTTTTCAAAGAGAATGGTAAAACAATAATTGTTTTTCCATCAATTGTATCAATGAATTGCTCATTATTTATCATACATTCCCTTTTATAATACAGTCAAAATTAATTTCATCAATATATAATGAAGGAATACCACTTAAATTTATTGTCTGCCCAGGAAGAAGCAAATTTGATTTATAGACACATTTAGTTATTTTATCTGCCTGAATAGCTGTTAAAGTTCCTTCTACAAATTCTAAAATAATTATCTTAATTAATTCCAAATTATGTAACTGATTTTCATTTTCCATTTGAATTAAAGGAATTACAACCCCACGAACATTTATAATCCCAATATGATGTTCCATTTTTTCAGGATAAGGTGTATAGTCTATGTTTTCAATAATTTCTCTAACATTTTTAATATTTACAGCATAAAATTTATTGTTAATATGAAAGCGGACTAAATTTAAAACAGGGGTGGAATCAACAACCACGTCTTGTTTCATTTGCATATTTTGAATTTCTTGAATATCAACCATAATTCACCTGATCAACCTTTTGGCAATATTTTATTCAAATTATCACAATACTTGCTAAGAGAAATTAAAAAAGTAGGCTCTCCAGTTGCCAAGATAGAAATGCCAGAAACATAACTAAATTTAGGCGCTCCTTGCGGGTATTCTTTTAAAACAATTTCTGCATTTTCTATAAACTCACCAATTTGCACTGCAAAATATTTTCCTGTTTTTCCTATAATACAAATTGATAGTTTTTCTTTTTTCTCATATAATTGTGATTTTTTTTGCAAATGCGTAAATAACCCTTCTTCTATATTTACGCACTTTATAAAGTCATTCTTCCTTTGATAATAAAATTCATTGCCATTTTTTTTCACTTCTGAAATGTTTATTTTCTTTAATTCAAGGACTTCACTATTTAGAATAGCAAATTTTACATTATTTGCTTTTGCAATTATGACTGGCACAACAGACATGCCCAAAGGCAAACGAATTGTAAATTCTGTTCCTTTATTTACTTCCGTTTTAGTAGACAAATACCCGCCCATACTGTCTACATAAGACTTTACTGAATCCATCCCAATTCCTCTGCCAGAAACATCACTCACGTTTTCAGCAGTACTAAATCCTGGTAAAAATATTAAATTAATCATTTCTTCTTTGCTTTGAACACTGCTAACATTCAAACCTTTTTTAATTGCGGAACTTAAAATTTTATTTTCATCTATGCCACGGCCATCATCACTCACAACAATAATTGCTTCATTTGCTATAATTTGAATAGAAAGCTTAATATTAGCTTGCGGTGTTTTTCCATTAGCCATGCGTTCTTGTTTTGTTTCTATACCATGATCCATGGCATTACGCGTTAAATGAATAAGAGGCTCGGCTAAGGAATCAACTATTTTTTTATCAATTTCTACATCTTCACCTTCTATAGAAATACTTATATCTTTTTCTGTATTCGTTTCTAAATACCCACGAATTGTTTTTTCCATTCTCCGTAATAAACTCCGCACGGGAGTCATACGCATTGACATAGATATACTTTCTAATTCTCCAATACTTTTTCGTAAGGAGTTGTCTAGTAATTCCCAATCTTGAAAAAAATTATCATACATCACATTTTGCGAATGAAATTGTTCAACTAAATAACGCATTTGATTCCGTATTAAAAATATTTCCGAAATAATATCATAATTTTTTTGTAATCTATCAATAGGAACTCTGATAAAGTCATTACTATTAGCTTTACTTTTTAAGTCATTATTAGCTTTATTTGCATCACCATTTGCATTGTTTTTTATTTCAACATTATTTTTTTGCTCTGGACTATTATTAACCTTAGCAGTCGTAGGAAAATTTCTAACTTCTTCTATTTCATTTTTATTAAATACTTCAGCTTCTTTGCCTTCTGCTGGCTGCATTTTATAAATTCTAAGTTCAACTTCTGTTTTATCAAATATCCCCATTTCATTATTTTCAATATTTCCTTCGCCGTATTTTATGGGATTCCCTTCACCAGTAATGATATTTTCCAAATAGTCAAAAAACTTAACCACTTTATCCAAAAGACTTTTATTTATTAAATTCTCATTGTTTTTAAACTCAAACAAAATAGTTTCTAGATCATGTGCGTATTCTTTAACATCAGAATATCCTACTGTTCCTGCGTTTCCTTTTATAGTATGAATGACTCGTAATATATCACGAAAGCCCTCAACTCTATTACTAGAATTAAGCAAACCATCCAGAACGTTTCTGCTACGTTCAATTAAGTCAGAAACTTCTTCATTAAATACCTGGAGTAATTCAGTATTAATTTCCATAAACAGCCTAACACTAAAAAAAATTACTTACTTTTTCGTTACTTTAACTAATTCTTTTGTTGCTGCAAAAAATTCTTTTAAATTTTCGAAACCATCACGAAACAACTCAACAGCAGTTTCTATTTCAGAAATAGAATCTTGTGTTTTTTCTGCCAAACGTGCGACTTCATCTGCAACAACAGCAAATCCTTTTCCTGATTGTCCCGCTCTCACAGCCTCAATAGAAGCATTTAATGACAACAAGTCTGTTTTGGTTGAAATATCTCGCACCGTAAAGACCATTTTCTCGATCTTGCTTAAAGTCACAGAAAGTTCTTCCACTTTTTTCTCAGATGTCACTAAATTAGAAAGCACTTTTGCTAAATTACTTTCTTCAGTATTACTTGCTTCCACCATATTATTTCCTTTCTGTTATTTAGCTTTCCCGACTTCTAAATCTTCAATCCAATCTAAAAATAATTGGACATTTTCTCCTGCAAAAACAGAACCGTGTTGTGGACAAAGCATCGTTGGATTTAATTTCCGTACCCGTTGTACCCATTTATTTTTGGCATCATTTGACGGCATCCAGCGCTGATGAAATTTATCCATATACTTAATGTGTTCCTTAAAATCTTCAACCACTGTTGGGTAATCTACTGGAACCAAAGCAGCACCCAT
>CAYSZE010000096.1:0-16185 GCA_964435255.1 uncultured Oligoflexia bacterium | reverse complement strand
ATAATGAACTTTAGTATCTACCCCAAAAAAAAGATAGTCTTGAAACATAAAAAAAACCCCTATATACACTAAAAGAGTTTAGTTACTCTTTTCTTAATTATTTTCACATATACCAGATAAGAAAAGATTGCGACAAATTATTGAAAATGAAGGTATTTTCTAATAATAAAAATTATTACGCAATTTCAGATACTTATATCACAAAAAGAGGCATTTAATGAAAGTACTTGTTACTGGTGGTGCGGGGTATATCGGTAGTACTATATGCTCTGCACTTGAAGAAAGTGGCCATATTCCAATTATCCTTGACTCGCTTGTAACTGGAAAAAAAGAATTTATAAAAGATAGAGTTTTTTATCATTCTGATATTATAGATAAAAACTCTCTTACCACAATTTTTCACGATCATCCTGAAATAAATCATGCGATACACTGTGCCGCTTTAATTGTTGTCCCAGAAAGTGTGACCAGCCCCTATGAGTATTATAAAGAAAACGTTTCAAAATCGAATGAATTATTTAAAATTTTGATAGATTGCAACTGCAAAAATATCGTCTTTAGCAGTTCAGCTTCAATTTATGACACAGTTCCAGGGTTTATGGTCAAAGAAGATTCCCCTTTAAATCCTATAAGCCCTTATGCTCGCACAAAATTCATGATGGAAATGATATTAAATGACTTTTGTTCTGCTTATTCAGATTTTAAAGCTATTTCATTACGTTATTTTAATCCTATTGGAGCGGACCCTAAATTAAGATCTGGGATGCATTCAAAAAAAGCAACACATGTCTTAGCTAAATTAATAGAAGCGGCAACTGGCAAAATTCCAGAATTTAAAATTACTGGTACAGATTGGCCCACACGCGATGGAAGTGGCATAAGAGATTATATTCACGTTTGGGATCTTGCTTTAGCACATGTTAAAGCAGTGGAAAATTTTTCCACTATTTTTAATAATAACAATAAAAGCTATCAAGTTATAAACATTGGCACAGGCAATGGTGTCACTGTTAAGGAATTACTGAGTGCCTTTCAAAAGGTTTATAAACAAAATTTGAATATTTGCGAGACGGAAGCACGAATGGGTGATGTTGCAGGTGCTTATGCCAATTGTGATACAGCTGCAAAGCTATTGCAATGGAAACCTACTTTGAGCATTGAGCAAGCGATAACAGACTCCCTAAAATGGAATGAACAATTTATTAAATTATTTAATTAATTTGTTTTACCTTCATAAGCAGAAACGCCTTCTATTTTCCAATGCCCAGAACGAATGACTTTCTCAAGCTCGGTATTCTGCGAGCTATTAGCTAAGTACTGCGCATTTCTTAACAAAATTAAAGCATCAAAAATTTTTTCTTCTATTTTTTCACTTTTTCTATCTTTACTTAAAATATCTTCAAAAAAATCTCTGAATTTACCATTAGCAGAAATTAATTGAATTGAATTGAAGTTATTGTAAGTAGAATTATAAATTAAATTTTGTTCAGAATAAATAACAGGAATTGCAAACATTTGGCTAAGATAATTAAGATCATTTTTATTATGAAAACCTTCTGGAATAATTAAAGCTTGCACATAATTATCAAAAATTAATTTTACCGCAGCGGTTGATAAACTTCCTTCATCTATATTGCATTCTTCCACATAAAATTGGTATTTAACACCATTCGCTGCAGGTGATGCTAAAAAACCTGAAACCGCTCTAAGAACATTTTGATTGTTTTTTTGCCTGTCTTTTATATTTGGAAGTATAATACCTATTCGCATTTCTTGTGGAGAGTCGTTTTCCAAACGCAATAATCTTGCTCTTATTTGATCATTTGAAATACTAATACCAGAATTGATCAATATGCTATCCTGATTTTTTATGATATTTTTTTCTAAAATTTCAAGTGCCTGCTGAAAATCTCCATCTTTTATTTTTGCCAATAAAACACTTTCAATAAAATTACTTTGAAAATTGTTTTCCATATTATTTTCAAAATTCAAAACAGATAAACGAGCTTCAACATCAATATAGGACAAGCCATTATTATTAACCTTGCTAAATTCTACTGTTTGATAATTATTTTTTTTCATAATATTTTGTAATAAGTTTAAATAATTTTTTTCTAAATCTTTGTTCAAAGAAAAACGTGCCGATTCTGCTGCTAAAGCATATAATCTTGCTAAATAAATTGGTTGTAAATGAGGAGATCCCATTTTTTTAACTAAAGCCAAAGCTTTAAGAAAATCTTTATTTATAAAATAAACTTGGATTAATGCATATGAACAAATAGAGTTCATTGCTGAAGGTAATAAATCATCGAGCAAAGATTCTTCTAAATATTTTAAACTATTATTAATGCTTAATGTATTATTGTTAATTAATGCTAGCCGGCACTTAGAAATAGCTACATCTTTTTTTAAAGAGTATTCATTTGTAATGACATTTTTATAATTTTCAGACGCTTGTTGAAAATCTTTATTATAAAAAGCGGCCTCAGCTTTTTCAAAAGCTGAGACTTGCGCGTGGGTAGGAAAAATAATTAAAATTAATAAAAAACAAATGAAATACTGACTAGTCTGGTGCGCCAACACGAACCATGGCTGTTCTAAGTATTCTTTCCCCAATTTTATAACCCGCCATAAATTCATCGATAACAGTTTCCTGAGAGTAAGTAGAATCAACTACTTTTGCAATTGCATTATGATAAGCAGGATTAAAAGGCGTATTTTTGCCAGGAAGTTTTTCTATCCCATGTTTTTTTACGGCATCTTGAAAAACTTTAGAAACAAGCTGAACTCCTTCAACTATTCCCGCAACTTTTTTTCCTTCTTCAGTTTCAAAGTTTATTTGTGAACTTTCAATGGCAGACATTGCCTTATCAAAAGCATCAATGACAGGGAGAAGATCTTTGGCAAATTCTTGAATGGCATAAAGACGTGTGTCTTGTTTTTCTTTTTCCATTCTTTTACGGGTATTTTCAAAATCAGCTGCAATTCTTAGCATTCTATCATGAGTTTCAGCCAATTTCGCTTGAGTTGCAGCACACTCAGCCTCTAAGGTCGATATTTTTTCCGCTTCTTCGCTTAAAATTTCTGAAGCATTTTCTTCAGGCACATCATTTTTATTTTTGTCTGATGAAGAAGACTCACTCGATTGCACTTCTTCTGAAGAAAAACATACTTTATTCCGAATTAACATACTTAGGCCCTCATTTAGGTTATCTTGATCTAAACCCTGATCGATAAGAGTTTAAACATCGAAAAGCAGTGGTCAACAATAAAAATTTTGAATATATGCATTTGGTACTTGAAAAGTCTTTACCTCTTTATAAGAATGAGCAGCGTTAAGGCTATTTTACAGGAAAGGCGTGCCATGCTCGATCCAAAATTTATTAAAGATAACTTAGATGATATTGCTATAGCTGCTAAAAATAAGCGCTTTGATTTTAACCCTAATTATTTCAAAGATTTATACGAAAAAAGGTCAAAACTTATAAAAGACACTGAAGATCTGAGAAATAAACGAAATGCAGGTTCTGATGCCGTTAAAAAGGCAACTAGTAAAGAAGAAAGAGAAAATCTTGTTGCCGAAATGAGAAAAATGGGGCCTTTACTGGAAGAAGCTGAAAAAAACTTACGTGAAATTGAAGCCGATTTTGAAAAACTTCTGCTCACAATTCCAAGTATTCCCTCGAAAGACACTCCCATTGGTGCTTCCGATGCTGACAATGTCGAAATTAGAAAAGTAGGAGCCCCCCCCAAATTCGCATTTCAACCTAAAGATCACATAGAATTAGGAAAAAGTTTAGGAATACTTGATTTTGAAAGAGGTGCTACAATTGCAGGTAGTAGAAGCTACTTTTTGTTAGGTGCTGGTGCTGAACTAGAAAGAGCTGTCCATTCCTTAGCTCTCGATCTGCTAAAATCGAGAGGTTATAAACAACTTTCAGTACCTGTTCTCGTGCGCACGTCTGCTATGGAAGGAACTGGTTATCTTCCTGGTGGAGCTGATCAAGCTTATTATGTTGAAAAAGATGACATGTGGTTAGTGGGAACTTCTGAAGTGCCTCTTGCCAGCTATCATCAAAACGAAATACTAGAAAACAACCAACTCCCCGTAAAATACTGCGCCTGGTCCACATGTTTCCGTCGCGAAGCGGGAGCCGCAGGTAAAGACACTAAAGGTCTCTACCGAGTGCATCAATTTCAAAAAATTGAAC
Organism: uncultured Oligoflexia bacterium; assembly: GCA_964435255.1. Taxonomy (GTDB): domain Bacteria; phylum Bdellovibrionota_B; class Oligoflexia; order Silvanigrellales; family Silvanigrellaceae; genus Silvanigrella. The sequence goes on along the minus strand of CAYSZE010000096.1, from coordinate 11,974 downwards.
AAGTTATAATTTGTGAACCCAATATTGAAGCAAGTGACAAACTGCATGCAGAATTACTGAAAAATGCCGAAGATCTTCTACAATTATTAGAGCTTCCTTACAGAGTTGTTCAAGTTTGCACAGGAGATCTCGGTCAAGGTCAAGTTAAAAAGAATGATGTTGAAACCTGGATGCCAAGTCGGAATAATTATGGAGAGACTCATAGTTGTTCTAGTTTTTATGATTTTCAAGCGCGCCGCTTAAAAATCCGCTCCCGTGATGAAAATGGTAAACCGCAATTTTGTTACACTTTAAATAATACTGCCGTTGCAACGCCAAGAGTTTTAATTCCCTTAATTGAGAATCATCAAACAACAGATGGACGTATTAAAATTCCAAAGGCATTGCAAAAATATATGGGTGGTGCAGAATTTATTGGCTAACAACTACAGGAGCTTTGCTGTGATCGCATGTATTTGGGATTATTATGGTCCTGATTCAAAAGGAACGGCAGAACATTTTGAAAAACATTTGAATGAATTTATTAAACAAAAAAATATTAAAATCATTCAAACTGGTACGACATCAAAATTTTCTCAAGCATTTGTGTGGTGTGTCGGCCAAAAAATAGAATTAGAAGATCTTATTTATCTTTTAAAACCAAAACACTTTTTAAAAGAAAATGAATTTACTGCATTTGAGATTTTTTTAACGCCTACCTAGCAAAGCCAAGCTTTTGGCTTTGCATTTTAACTTCCATAACATTTAAAATAACTCCTAAAGTGTAAAAAATTCACTCACTGGAGAACTAAATGAAAAAATATTTATTACAAATATCAATAATTTCTTTCTTATATTTTTTTAACGCTTTTGCAGGAAATAAAGACATTGTTGTTATTGAAAGTTACAGTAAAGTTTATAAGTGGGATGCTGATTATTGCAAAGGATTAAATAAAAAACTTAGCAAAAAATACAAACTTACATTCTTTGAAATGGATACTAAAAGGCTACCAAAATCAGAACATGAGAAAATGGGATTAAAAGCTTGGGAACTTATTCAAAAAGTTAAACCAATGTTAGTTATCGTTGGTGATGATGCAGCTTTAAAATTTGTTGGCCCAAAACTAGAAGCTAATAAAATACGCTCTGTTTACTTAGGTATAAATAACAATCCCAGAGCTTATTTTGAAAATGATCCAAAATATTTAACTGGCATATTAGAACGACCATTAATTAGAAGATCAGCAATATTTGTAAAAGATCTTATTCCTAATGCAAAAAATGTTTTAATCATGTTTGATAGTGACAGAACTTCAGAAATTGTTTATGAAGATTTTTTTACCAGCAAACCTTCTATTGTGTTTTCGGGAATTAATTATGATATATTTTTAAATAAAACATTTACTGAGTGGCAAAAACTTATTTCCGAGGCTCCTAAAAAATACGATGCTATTATAACAGGTTTATACCACACTTTAACCGATGAAAATGGCAAGAATGTCGATGCGGAGAAAGTTATTAATTGGACTTCCCAAAATACAAAATTACCACTTTTTGCATTTTGGGATTTTGCTGTTGGTAAAAATAAAGCCGCTGGCGGATTAGTATTATCGGCATATGGTCAAGGTAAAGCCGCAGCTGAAGTTGCTGAAAAACTTATTGCCAATCCAAATTTAATTCCAAGTTCATTATTTCCTGTATATTTACAGGAAGGAATTTTCTTATTTAGTAACAATGAAATGAAAAGATTTAACATTAAAATACCTGAAGAAATAAAATTAGAAAGTAAATTTATAGATTAATTATATATCCCAATGAATAATTTTATAATTGCATTCTTGACCTTTACAAGAAAAAACCAAAGAGTAATTTTCATTAAATGGTATTACTTGGTTTTTCCAAATAGAAAAATCGTTTTCTTCTTCACATGGTAACAAATTTACAACTTTAGCTTGCATGTTATTTAAAAAAACAGTCATAGAATTTGGAGAATAAAATAAGCCAATTCCAATCCCTTTTAATATAGCTTCTTTAATTGCCCACAATCGATAAAAATAATTTCGTTGTTCTCTTTCATTCTCTAATTGCGAAAAACAATTAAGTTCATATTCAGATAAAACTTGTTCTTTAAGAAGAAGAATGTCGCTTTTTTGATCAATAAATTCAATATCAATACCAACTTCATTTACCTCAGAAGTGCAGATAGCAAGATATTCGTTTGAATGAGAGACATTAAAATAAAATTTTCGATTATTTAATTCAATATTTAAGAAAGGTTTTTTATATTTACCATAAGAATATTCAATTAATTTAGGGTTCATATTTAATTCATCTGCAATAATTTTTCTTAAACAAGCTCTCGTTAAAAGATAACGGATAGAATCATTTAAAAATACAAATTTTTCAGCATTAAAGATCTCTTCTGCATGTATAAAATCTGGCAAATTAGAATATTTTCTTAAAGTTAAAAAATATTGATCGACTATAGTTTTATTTTCTATTAATAAAATTTTGTCTTTATAAAATGGAAGCTTTATTAAATAAATTAAATTTAAAGAATGCGGCGATTCATTCATTACTTATACTTTGCTTTCAAAAATAAGCTGTTTTACATATTCTATATCATCGGCTAAATAACGATCTTGATCATAAAAAGCAACCTTGGTGCGAATTTGATTATAAATATTTTGTAAATTTCCTGAAAATTTGTTTACTTTTCTTAAATCACATGCCTGCACCGCAGATAACAATTCAATGGCAACAACATAAGCTGCATTCTCTGCTAATTCAGATATCCTATTAGCCGCATGTGTTGCCATACTCACATGATCCTCTTGGTTGGCAGAAGTAGGAATACTATCTACAGAACACGGAAATGATTTCGATTTATTTTCACTAGTCAATGCCGCCGCAGTCACTTGAGCTATCATAAAACCTGAATTTAAACCACTATTATTTACTAAAAAAGGCGGAAGCCCGCTTAAATTGGAATCTAATAAAATAGATGTTCTGCGCTCAGAAAGTGACGAAATTTCGGTACAAATAATAGCAAGCATGTCAGCTGCAAACGCCACTGGTTCTGCATGAAAATTTCCTCCAGAAATAAATTCATTTGTTTCAAATAAAGAAATAGGATTATTGGTAACAGCATTAGCTTCTATTTCCAATATATTCTCTATAAAATTCATTTGATCTAAACAAGCGCCTAGCACTTGTGGCAAACAACGAAATGAATACGGGTCTTGGACTCTCCCTGATTTATTTAAAAATTCTTTTGGAATACCTTCGAGTAAAAGATGTCGCATTTTCTCCGCAACGGCAATTTGCCCTTGATGACCACGCAAATTATGAATACGGCTATCAAAAGGAGCTGTATTTCCTTCAACAGCTATTAAAGAAAAGGCGCTAGCCTTTAAACTCGCCTCAAACACAGCACGTATTTTAAACAATCCTTTTAAAGCCAAAGCAGTCGATACCTGAGTACCATTTAACAAAGAAAGACCTTCTAAGGGTTGCATATCAATTTTTTCCAGGCGACATTCTTCTAAAGCTTGAAGAGCAGTTATAATTTTTCCATTTTTCCTGACCTTACCAACCCCAATTAAAGGGGCAACCAAATGCGCCAATGGTGCAAGATCTCCTGAAGCACCCACAGAACCTTTTCCAGGCACACAAGGATAATATTCATTATTAATGAGAGTTAACAAAGACTCTAAAACTTCAAAACGAATTCCTGAATAACCTCTCGCCAAACTGCCAACTTTTAAAATGGTCACTAACCTTACAAAAGAATCATCAAGCAATTCTCCCACACCTGTGCAATGAGATTGTATTAAATTATGTTGTAGTTTCGTTAAATTTTCTAAATCTATTTGAGTTGAAGCTAATTTTCCAAAGCCAGTATTTACCCCATAAACACTTTGCATATTATTATTTTGTAACAGCAATTTAATATTATTTACCGATGCATTCATATTCATTTTTGCATCAGGCGCAATTCTATATATGGAATATTTATTGTGATAAACATTTTTTAATTCATTAATATTCAATTTTCCAGGTTGAATTAAATACTCATTATTGTCTGCCATAATAATTCCTTGCTTTATATGTAATATTAAAATTAAAAAACGTTAGCCAATTTTATTATCAAATTGTAATTGAGAAAATGCCACTCCTCCACTAATGCTCCAAATATTATCATATCCCATTCTTCTAATACTTTTTGCTAATGCTAAAGAACGATTTCCAGTAGAACATAATAATGCAATTTTTTTATTTTTATCATAATTACTATTTAGTAAATCACATATAAAATTTACAATTTGACTTACAGGTATATTAATTGGAGATGTTTTAAACTTAAATATCTCCCAATTTCTAAACAGCAAAGATTCAGCCTTTTCTCTTATATCAATGACTGAATAATCTGTTTCATTTATATCTTCTATTGAAACGATAGGTAATAAATTATTACTCAATAATTCAGGATTAATTGTGCCACAAATTATTTTTCCTTGAATATCTGTCTCACATAACTCAGAGTCAATAACTTTTTTTTCAGAACAAAAATCTGCTACACTAAAAAATTTCAATGGATCAAAAATGTTATTTAATAACTTGTTTGTTTGTTTTTCAACACCCCATGTCGTCACAATAAAATTGTCATAGTCATGCGCAGGACATAAAATTGATCTCTCTGAAAGTTTTTTATCTAATAATTTAATTGTTTCATAATATAACTCAGTTTTACTGATAGAAAAGTCTGAACGTCCTAAGCCGCCAATTAAAATAGTATCGCCAACAAAAACACAATCAATATTACTTTTATTTTTTTTATTTAATAAAAGGTAACAAACACTATCTGATGTATGCCCTGGGGTTTTAATTTTTTCAATTTCCCAAAAATCGGAATTAAAATTTAAAACTGCATTTGGACTATTCCATCCTAATTGATCTATAGCAGAATCTTTTAATTGCAGTTTTGTATAAATTAAGGTACGTGCAGATTCATGATCTGCATGTGTATGTGTATCAAGCACAGCTTGAACATTTAAATTTTTACAATTAATAAAACTTATGAGTCTATCAATGCTTTCTGTAGTTGGATCAATTACAACACAATTTTTTGTAAAGACATCAACAATCAACCATGTATTAGAAGAATGGTACTGCAATTGAGTTATTCCATGTATATTATTTTGTTCAGGCATTTTATCTGAAAAATCATTTTCAATATTACATGCCAAATTAAGGCAAGAGTTTCTTAATGCTTTTCCTGCTGCTAAAATACTTTTTACACCTTGCGCGATGTCTTCTTTTGTTGTTGTTAAGCCGAAAGATAATCTTATACCTGCTGCTTTTCTCCATTCACACAACCCCATTGCCTCTAACACATGACTATTTTCTTGTGATTTGGAATTACAGGCTGACCCTCCACTGACACTCATACCAGCAGCATCAAACACACGCATAAGTTCTTTTGATGAAAAACCATAAATGGAAAAGTTAATAGTTGTTGCTACTGAATGTTCTAAATCAGTATTTATTTCTATAGTAGGAAAAGCTTCTCGCAAAGAAACAACTAGAGTATTTCTAAATTCTAATAATTCAGAATGGGTTCTAAGTTCTTTTTCGTAATTCCCCTTTTTAATATTATTTAATTTTTCTAACACAATGCCAATTGCTGCAATACCTGGGTGATTTTCTGTTCCTGAACGTATTCCTCTTTCTTGCCCACCGCCAACTATAAGTGAACAATGTGGCGCTGATTCTCTGATATACAAAAACCCAATTCCTTTTGGGGCATGTATTTTATGTCCACTAAAGGTGGCATAATCAATACTTAATTTGCTAAAGTTTAGATCTATTTTGCCCAAAGCTTGTACACAATCAACCAACCAAAAAATATGCTGACTTTCTTTTCTTAATATATTTTCAATACTACTTAAATTTGTAATCAAACCTGTTTCATTATTAACAGCCATAGTACATATAAATATTGTTTCATTTATATGCTTTTCAATTTCAGCTAAATTTAAGTGTCCTTTATCATTTACATTTATTAAAACAATTTCATTACTTAAGGCTAAAATACGACTCCAATGTATTACTGAATTATAAATCGCTTTATGTTCAGTTTTCGCAATCAATATTTTTTTATTTTTATATTTTTCATTTCCTTTTATTTGTTCTTTTAACCAATTTAAAACCGACAAGACTGAAATTTGTATTGCTTCAGTCGCACCACTTGTAAAGTATATTTCATTTGTTTTTACTTCTAACAAATTTTTTGCTTGAATTCTTGCATTTTCTAAAATAAACTTAGCTTCAGCACCAGCAATATGTGAACTGCTAGGGTTTCCATACACCTTTTCCATAGAACAAACGGCTGCTTGGCAAGCTTCTTTTAAAATTGGAGATGTTGCATTGCAATCAAAATAAACTCTTTCATTATAATAGTTGTTTTTTTCCATGATGTCTCCAACTCAATTTTAATTACGATTCGAGTTTTACTAACACATATGAATTTATATTTCTATCAAATTTTAATTAAATGTAGTTAACAAAAATAGTTAAAAATTATAACTTATTTATTTATTAATTTTTTATAAATACATTACTTAAAATTGACAATAAATCTTCAATTAAACAAATAAAATCGAAAAGTCATTTTTTTGATATTTATTTAGTTTTATAGCATGATAATATAAAAAATTATTCTTTGCAAAAGGAGAATAAAAAGCAATGATAGACTATAAAAGAATAATTTTCTCTTTTATAACTTTTTTTATAATGGTTGGTTATGCAATGGCTGATAAAAGTGATTCTAAATATGAAAAAGTAGATAAAAATAAAAGGCTTAATCAATTGACTCCTCTCCAAAAAGAAGTAACCCAAAACCATGGAACTGAGAAGCCTTTTGCTAATGAATATTGGAATAATAAAGCTGATGGAATCTATGTTGATATCGTTAGCGGTGAACCTCTTTTTAGTTCTTTAGATAAATACGATTCAGGTACGGGTTGGCCTAGCTTTACAAAACCAATTGATGATAAATTTCTTCAATTTAACGAAGATAAGTCATTACAAATTGAAACTCGAACTGAAGTTAAATCAAAAATTGCCAATTCGCACTTAGGTCATGTATTTAACGATGGTCCAACCTCAACTAAAAAAAGATATTGTATTAACTCTGCCGCTCTTAAATTTATTCCAGTGGCAAAATTAGAAGAAGAAGGATATGGACAATATTTACATTTATTTCTTAAAAAAAAGACTAAATAAACATTAAATCATTTTCCTTTGTCTTCACCACAAATCCAATAGCCAAAACCATTCATAAAATGCGGTTCAGAAGTAACTTGCGCTTTAAAATTATATTTAACTAACGATGAAACCGTAGGATGTGAAAAATCTGTCCAAGGAGTTTTTTGATTCCATGTGTATTGCATAGCTTCTATTTTTTTTGCATTCTTGAAAATATTAACCCCTATATCTTGTTGAAATGAATATAATTTGATTGGTAATATTCTTGAACTGATAGAATTATTATTAACACTTATTTTATAATTAGTAACAAATTGCTCATCAGAATTAGTGACTACAGAGGCTAAATTTACTGTATTAACATAAAAATTACTACCATCCTTTTTCTGTATTCCAATTTTTACATATTGCGCTTCCGTAGCAGGGTTTTGACTGTTAATAATAAGAAATTGATCAGAATACTCAGAACTTTGAGCATAATTTGCCACTTCTAGTGGTAAAAAATTAAACCCATCTTTTATATAAATTGGTTCTATTTTATTTTTTGAAACTATTAAATAGTTACTACTTAAAGTACTACCATATATTACAAGAGGTTCACCGCCCCCTGTACAAGGATAAAATATTTTTTCACCATTATCATCAAAGTAACTGCCACTTACATGTTTCAATTCCGCATAAGAAGATCCACTGACAATTAACATTAGTATAGAAATTTTTTTTACAATATTAAACATATTATATTCCTTTTACAATATATAAACTTATAAATATATTTTTAAAAATAATAATTAGCTTTTCGCACTGTTTATTTTTTGTGTCAAGAATAATTTGTAATTTATATATAAGTTATACATTTTTCTTTTCATAATAATTTATAATTTATCTTTCTAAAAATTATCACATAAAATTAATCTATTAAAAGTAGTTAAAATATTATTAATTTTTATTACATCTAAAAATTTAAGATTATAATTGGAAAATTTATTTTTTTAAGATAAATTTGTCTAGCTCATAACACATCCGTTATGATTATTAATATAACAATACAATATTATAATGTTAATAAAGGATTTTTTTAATGACTTGTGTAAAAAAAATTTTTTTTACTTTTATTTTTCCTTTTTCAGTAATTAACGCAGCAAATGCAAATCAACATTGCCCACAAGAATTTGACTCTATTGATTGTTTAAAATTATTAAATTCACAGTATCCATTAAATTATAATAAACTTTTAGAAGAAGAAACTCTATCAAATACAAAAGTCATTCAATATGAACTAAAATCACAAAAATACCCACTGAATAATTCATCTTCAGAAGCAGAATGGACCCATATAGTCTCAATATATATTCCAAAAGGAGTTGTTAAAACTAATAATCCAATTTTATATGTTGACTCAGGAAATGAAAAGAAAAACAATGAAGTTAACTTTGAAAACATAGCTATAAATACTGCTTCAATTGTTATAAAACTAGCGCAGGTACCTAACCAACCCCTTTCTTTTTCAAATGCTGAAAATTTATCTGAAGACCAATTAGTTGCATATACTTGGAAATTATATTTAGATAATCCCAATGAAAATAAAACAACTCCACTGCACTTACCTATGGCAATGAGTATCATTCGCACATTAGATCTTTTTCAAAAAGAATTTACTGGAACAGATTATAGAATTGACAAATTTATTGTTTCTGGCGCATCAAAAAGAGGGTGGGCTGCTTGGCTAGCCACCATTGCTGATCAAAGAATAGCAGCAATCATTCCAATAGTTATTGATATTTACAATATTAATGCTCAATTCTCCAAACTAAATAAAGTATATGCAAATCATTGGCCTGTTGCACTTTATCCATACTATAAAAATGATCTATATAAATTTATTGATACCGAAAATTTTAAAACATTAATGCAAATAACAGATCCTTTGGCATATAAAAATACAACTAAAAAAAATCAGTTAAATATTCCTAAATACATTGTCAGTGCTAGTGGTGATGATTTTTTCTTACCAGACAGTATATTTGATATTTACAAAGAAATTCCTGGTATAAACTATTTTCGCTATATACCAAATTCTTCTCATTTTGTTTCCACAAATATAATTGAAAATTCTATTGCAATATTTGCAAATAATTATAACTCAAATCTATTAAATCCAACATTAAATTACACAATACATGAAGTTAAAAAAAGCTCTAAAGTGCATATAACTATTCCATTAAATTCCAACATTAAAAGTATTTCACTTTGGGAAGCAACAAACAAAATAGAACGAGACTTTCGTTATGTTTGTGGTATCAAATACAGTGAAAAAAAGTTTACTGTTAGTATGAATGAGAAATTTAAAAAATTTACAATTACTTCCCCAAAGCACGGTTGGAAAGCTGCATTTATTGAAGTTACATATCAAGATGGTTTTGTTCAAAGCACACCTAATGTTATTCTACCAAAAGAAAAATTTCCGACAAAAATTGAGGCAAATAAAAGTAATTTCTGTAATGTTTTACCTTTAAAAAAATAATTATTTTAATAAATAATGCATAAAAATCATTTTTTTAGATTCATTAATGCCATTTTTTTGGCTTTATCAAAAATTATACACTCTTTCTGAAGTTATTTTAATATATTATAGTCTTTTAACTATAGAGAGAACAAATGAAAAAAACTTTTTAAAATTATTACTTACTTTAATTAATATTGTATATTGTGTTTCTAGATTTGCAGGAAATAAAGACATAGTCGTAATTGAAAGCTATAATAAAAATTTTAAATGGGACATAGATTATTGTTCTGCTTTAAAAGAAAGACTAGAAAAAAAATATAATTTAATTTTTTTTGAAATGGATACTAAAAGAATACCTAAATCTAAACATGAAAAAATGGCTTTAAATGCATGGGAACTTGTAAAAAAAATAAAACCTTTAATCGTTATTTTAGGAGATGATGCTGCTTTAAAATTTCTCGGACCAAAATTAGAAGAACATAAAATTCGTTCCGTTTATTTAGGAATTAATAATAACCCAAGAGTGTATTTCAAAAACTCTCCTAAGTATATTACTGGAGTCTTAGAAAGACCTTTAATTAAAAATTCTGCTATTTTTGTAAAAGATCTTATTCCTAAAACTAAAAAAGTACTAATTATGTTTGATAATGACCGGACATCTGAAATTGTATTCGAAGACTTTTTTACTAAAAAAAGTACTGTTATGTTTTCTGGAATTCAATATGATTTTTTATTAATTAAAAATTTTTCAGAATGGCAAGATCATATGATTAAAGCTACAGGAACTTACGATGCAATCATTATTGGCCTATATCAAGCTTTGGTCGATGAAACAGGAAAAAATATCGATGCAGAAAAAGTAATATATTGGTCATCTCATAACACAAAAGTACCACTTTTTGCATTTTGGGATTTTGCAGTTGGCAAAAATAAGACTTTAGGCGGCTTAGTTTTAACTGGATATGCACAAGGAAAAGCAGCCGCAGAAATAACAGAAAAGTTAGCTGAAAACCCTTCATTAATTCCAAATGAAATTTTTCCCATTTATTTGCAGGAAGGAATTTTTTTATTTAGCAATCATGAATTAAGCAAATATAACTTAACTCTTCCAGATATTATAAAAAAAGAAAGTAAATTTGTGGATTAAAGTTAAATAAAAAAGTTCTATTCTTATTTAAGAATAGAACTAAAGAAGAGAATTTTTATAGTTTAATTAAAAATTACATCATTCCTGGGTAACCACCACCTGCTGGCATAGCTGGTGCTTTTTCTTCTTTTGGTTTTTCAGCAATCATACATTCAGTAGTTAATAATAAAGAAGCGACTGACGCTGCATTTTGTAGCGCAGAACGTGTTACTTTAGTAGGATCAATAATACCAACAGCAACCATATCTTCATAACGCTCTTCTTTAGCATTAAAACCAAAGTTAGCTAAGGAATTTTCACGAACTTTATTTAATACAACAGATGGTTCATGTCCGCCATTAGCAACAATTTGACGAAGTGGTTCTTCAGAAGCACGAGAAATAATATCAATACCAAAACGTTCTTCACCAATAACTTTTTCACGTAACGCTTCTAATACTTTTTGTACACGAATGAGTGCAACACCACCGCCAGGAACAATTCCTTCTTCAACGGCTGCGCGTGTCGCATGAAGAGCGTCTTCAACACGAGCTTTCTTTTCTTTCATTTCAGCTTCAGTCGCTGCGCCTACACGGATAACAGCAACGCCACCTGAAATTTTAGCTAAGCGTTCTTGAAGTTTTTCACGATCATAGTCTGAAGTGGTATCTGCCATTTGTTTTTGAATTTGTTTAACGCGTGCTTCAACTAATGATTTATCACCTTGACCATCAATGATTGTTGTATTGTCTTTATCGCAACGGATACGTTTAGCAATACCAAGTTGTTCAATCGATGTTGCTTCTAATTTCATGCCGAGTTCTTCAGAAATAACAACTCCGCCAGTTAAAATAGCAATATCTTCTAGCATAGCTTTACGGCGATCACCAAAGCCAGGAGCCTTGACAGCAACAATCTTTAAGTTAGCACGTAAACGATTAAGAACTAAAGCAGCAAGCGCTTCACCTTCGACATCTTCAGCAATGATAAGAAGAGGTTTGCCTGAACGAACAACTTTTTCAAGAATAGGAACTAAATCTTTTAAAGATGAAAGTTTTTTGTCAAAAATAAGAACATAAGCGTCTTCATAATTG
>CAYSZE010000095.1:0-11735 GCA_964435255.1 uncultured Oligoflexia bacterium | reverse complement strand
AAGCGTCGCACGCTTTGCGGCTCCTTTTCTATCTTGCATATTCTCAATTCTCGCCTTCGTTTCCTTACGGAAACTTGGCTTTTCAGTTCGCATTCATCCTCTTGATGAATCAAGAGGGTTTCTGCTCAGTCGGGCTAAAACACCCTACAGACAATCCTTCTATTGGGCTTATTTTATGTAAAACTAAAAATCAAATTCAAGCAGAATATACCTTACGAGATCTTAGTAAACCCATTGGACTTTCTGAATATCGACTTAATGAATCATTGCCAGAAAATTTAAAAAGTTCTCTTCCTACTATTGAGGAATTAGAAGATTCCTTAAAAAATGATTTAAATCCTAATAAAAATTCATCCATGATAGTCGGCATTGCACACATCGCTCTTCTTGTCCGAGAATATGATGAGGCAATTGATTTTTATTGTAACAAATTAGGATTTAGAGTTATTGAAGATATTCAAATGCCGAACAAGCGATGGGTTCGCCTAGAAGCTCCTGGGAAATTAGGCTCTGAAATACTCTTATCCAGAGCAATCAATGAAGAGCAGCTTTTTGTTGTTGGCAAACAAGCTGGTGGAAGGGTTTTCTTTTATTTTCATACCAGTGATTTTGATTTAGATTATCACTTATTCCTTTCAAAAGGAGTTGAATTCACAGAAAAACCTAGAATTGAAGAATATGGCAAAGTTGCTGTTTTTAAAGATTTATATGGAAATAGAATTGATTTAATTGAATTCAGTGAGTCTAAAAAAGTTTGTACACAGTTTGGTGGAAATGTGTTTACAGTTTAAAAATAATGTTAAATAAAAGAGCAATCTTCTAAAACTTCATAACCAAAAATTTACAGGTAAATTTTATATAAAATAAGGATAACTTTTAAAAAACAAGGCTTAAATGGCGTCAAAACGCAGCTACCGGCTTAGAGGGCCTTTATGGGTGCTTTCTAATAAAATTCTCAATTGATTGTTTAGACTAGAGTCTTTAAAATAATGATATCTTACGCAAACGTATATTCCTTTTAACAAACATTCTACTGCGATATGCAAAGATAAAAAGGCTTCTCTTGTCATTTTACCTTGTAATAAGTACTTTCCAGCCTTTTTATGAGAGCGGTAAGCTTCAAAATAATCTGCGTCATTTGTTTCTGAATTTTCATAAAATGGTTTAACAAGATCTTTAATTTCTATTGTCATGATTAACAAAGACCTTTCGTTATAATCAACAATACATTATCCTACAGTTAGCCCATGCAAAGCTCCAGCCCTCAAAGCTGTTCCGTATATTTTCCTAACACATTCCATCGTTTTTTCATCAATAGGCTCTTTGGTTTCTCTCAGATGTTCTAAAAATGGTTTTAAAAATGAGATAAGAGAACTGCCGCCAGATGCTTTTGGATCAAGCGGTAAGCCGCCACCACTAGTCATTACATAGTCATCCATATCTAAAAGAGAACACACAAAAAAGCATCCTATTTTATTTGAACGATTCAATGCTTTATCAATTAAAATATGCTCCTTTTGTGTGATTAAATTTGTAATCTTGATGGCTCCATGCTCTAAATTTTGATCTAATCTGATAACAGAAAATCTTGCTTTTTCTAATGCAGCTACAACTTTTTTATTTGCAGTATTGATTTCTTTAGGATTCAATAGATTCCATTCTATCATTGCTCTTTTATTGTTTTCCAACCTATAGAGAGCAATATAATCATAGAAAAAATTCATTTCAGCTTCATTAAAAATTAAAGCCATATTATCAATAGGATCATAATTTCCAAGCTCTTTTGAAGCTTCAAGAGCCTTTTCTAAGGCTTTATCATGGCGTGTGTCGTGAAAATTTGAGAGTAAGTTTCTATGATCAGAATAAATTGTTAATAAAATTTGCAGATTAGCAGGGATTTCAATTTTTTTCCCTCTTAAATTTACAAGTTCTTGCACAAAGTCGTTATCTGCTTGTGGTAAGAAATTAGGATCTAAAAATCCATATTTTGAGTCGTGGTTTCTTGTTAATATAAAATCATTTCCAACTACTGATCTATGATTTCCACTCATCATCATATCAAGAGCCTCAAAAACTCCTTCAAATTGCTGTTTTTTTCTTCTTGTAGTTTTCATTTTCATACGTTTCCTTGATTATAAATTCAAAAAACATCTAATCAATATAAGATTAAAAATGAATTTACAATAACATTTACATATTTGTTAAAAATTGCTATTATCCATAGTAATTTCTTTTAATAAAAAGGATTATTTTATGGATATATTAATTGAATTAAAATCTGAAAATGATTATCTCGAATTTTGCGAAAGTCGAAGAGAATATTTAAAAAGAAGAAGTCATGAATTAATTAATAAATCAGAATTAAATGAAGACGAATATTTTACAAATTTATACTTGCCACACGAATTTGATGATATAAATAGTAAAATTTATCTTTGTAAATTAAGAATAGATGAATTAAATAAAAAATTAAATTTATTTAATTAAGCTTCGGGTGTCGGACTTGTATCGGAAAAATAGCCCCACCCCTTGATAGTCGCCAAAACAGATCTTACAAAAATCACATATTTCTCATAAAAACTCTTCAACTCTTTTTCCTAGATACTATTTAACTTTACTTTACGATTTTATGCTTTATGCTAACAGTCTATAATTATTATGATAGAGGAGGAATAAATGATTTTTAAAAAGCAAGAAATTAAAAATAGTAGTAAAAAAATTGTAGGTTTGCATCGTGAAGAAATATTTACATATAAATATGATAATGGAACATATGACAGGGCATTAGTTAGAACTTATTATCATGAATTAAAAGATATTGTTATTATCACTCCAATTGATTCAAATGGTTTTCAAAATATTTTAGAATACTTTGCTCACATAGCTACATATTTTCACGATCTTGAACCTCAAAATACAATATATATCGAACATAGACCTGCATTTTTACATCGTAGTGAAGAATTTTCTATTTTTGAATTTGATTTACCTAAACACAATAATTTTTATAACATAAAGTATTCTGTAAATTGGCTTAAAACAATATCAAAAAACGAAGTAGAAGAATTGATAAAAACTGAATTTAAATATCCTTTTATAAAGTTTAATCCCACTTTGAAATATCATAAAACGATTCATGATTTAAAACTTTTTTTAATTCCTTTCGCCATGAACTCTATAAGAAGTGTCGAAGGAAGGTATAAAATAGATATTAATCCTAATATAAATAATAAAGATAAAACATTTATTGAACAAAATAATTTTGTTAAAAATTTGAAATATATTGAGGTTAATTGTAAAAATGGTTCATACAATATTCTTAAAAATGAACTAGAAGAAGAAAGTGAAATAAATAGGGTAGAACATTTCTACAAAATAGGTAGTAATTTTGCAAAAGAATTTGATTTAGAAAGTTTCAAATGTTATAGATCATATTCTAATGTTCTTATAATAACCAGAACAGAATTTACAAAACTAATAGCAAATTCCTTTAAAAATACTATTGAAAGACAAAAATATGAATATAAAGATGTTATATTTGATAACGAATTAATGAGTGAAATTTCCTCAATTTGTGATTATATCTTGTGTACTACTTTAGCTCAGCCTTTATTTAATATTATTGAAAATCAACTATAAATGACATACTAATTTTTCATTTTATCTCTAAATTAATAGAAGAAATAATAAGTTAAAATAATTACCGTTTAGCTAATCTGAAAAATAATTCAATAATAATAGTAATTAACATTATAGCAACACATACTGAAATAATAAAGATACCAATTGTTCCAAATATTTTTAGAATATTTAGTGCAAAATCAAGAATATTATTAGTTTTTTGAAAATCGAACGATGCTTCAATAACATAACTAATTAAAATAATAAATGGAACCAAAAAAATTAATCGAACTATCTTTCTGATGATAATGATTCCATTTTCATCTTCTAATTCAGTTTTAGTTATTAGACTTTTATGATTGTGATTTATGATTGAATCAATATTATCATTACTATCAAGTTTCATATAAAAACCTCTTTTTTAATTTTTCATTTAATCCTATATCACGTACTTTAATAAAATATCTTTTTGAGATTGACAATTGTTTTTTTTGTACTAATTATCAAAACGGACTTTAAAGCCTGCTCATTTAAGCTACGATCACGCTTTTAAGTCCGACCTCAGAATTTGGATCTAAATCAATAACAATAAGTTTATTTGATTTTTCGATAACTATAGGCTTAGTCCATTTTGACTTTCTCCCTTTTTTCTTTGAACAAATAAACAATAGTAGTTATTCTTAAATTCAACAAAATATTTTATTTGCTTACCACTATCTTCCTTTATTAAAGCATTCCATCTAAATATATCCATTTCTATTTCACGCATATATTTCTCCTTAATGCTCTCTATACTTACATTTCTAGAGAGTCTTTAGGTTGTACTTCAGATTGAACTTTTATTTTATTTTCTACATTTTTTTGTTCTATAAAATTAATTTTTACTTTAGTTTCAATTTTAGATTCTATATTGTCAGCTAGATCTAGATATCTAAGCATATTTATTTCAAATTCAGGACTACTAGGTTTCCCAAATTTCTCTTCTAGTAAATTTTGAAATAGTTTTTTTCCATAACCTTTTGGCAGTTTTTGCAAGCTTTCCCACAACTTTAGTTCAGAACTAATTTTAGAGTTTAATGAAAAATTAAATACTCTTTGTGTCCTTTCATTATTCATAATGTGACCTCATTAGATTTTGCATTTGACTTAAGTTCATTGGTTAATTCACCACCAAATGCGATATATTGTCCCTTTACATTTGACCATTCATCTAACTTGATTGTTCTGCCTGCGCATTCCCATGTTGTTTCGTCAATTAAATATGCGCCACCTGATGTAAGTATCACTTGCTCAATGCCATCCCATAAATCTCCAAGTGTTTCCTTAGCATGTTTATAAATTTCTTGCGTGAACCAGCGTTTAGTGTCTTCAAATAATGGTTTAGAATTGAATTTAGGTTGAGAAAGTACATTAATATTAAAGTCACTATATTCTATCATTTCAGATAATTCAAAGTAGGAAAATTTACGATCTTTCATTCCTGGTGCTTGCTTAATTTCTCTTGACCATTTACGCATAAAATCGCTTACAGATATTTCACGTAAACTTTTAGATGCGTGAGCATTATAAGTATAATCATTCGTTCTCCGATCTAATTGAACAGTTATAATATCGCTCGTGCATGATCCGATATCAATTAAACAAACTGATTTTGGCTTTTCAGATAATCCTTGGGTAAAAATCCTTAATGCACCTATTCCTTGAGGATATATTTTAACTTCTTTAAACGAAGCAAATTTATCTAACAATTCATCTTTCAAGTAAGATTTCCACTTAAATAAATTTCTTTCTTTTAATTTTGTTTTTAATTTTTCATCTCTACAATCTGAATATGGTAACGAAACTACTAATAAATCATGTTCTCCCATAACTCCCATTTGTTGAAATGCGTAACACATTTGTACATATTGTTTTTCACTTCCGTGAAAGCCAGCTTCAATTGCAGGATCTTCTATTAATTTATTTGTTGCATTTTGTGCTGTCTTACCGACATAATATTTTTTATCATTTACAATTATTTCGTCTTTGTAAGACACAGCTACTGATTCAGCAGCTTGTAATACATTTGTTTGTACTGAAAGTTTATGATTCCCAACCAAAATCTTAAGAAATGATGATCCAGAATCAACAGAAACAATGCGAGACATACAACCTCCGTGTAGTGTTAAAAAAATGTTATAAACAATTTACAAACAATCTAAAAAATATTTACAAAAAAGTTTGTAACTTGTTTTTATATAGTAACACGGTTTTATAAACTTACAAACATGCTAATAACATTTTTTTGACACGTTAGGAATGTGTTTGATTTTTTTGACATGTTTAAAAGCGTATATAAACATGTTTAAAACATTTTATAAAAATTTTTATTTAAATATCTTTATTTTAATTAATATATGTTAATATTTAATACAAATATTAATCTGAACTTTTAGGAGAGTTAACATGATAATGGAAGGTATTTACACATTTCTTCATTTAATTGATGGCATTTTAATAATGATAAGCAGTATTGTTATCATTATGTCTATTAATGAAAGAGAAAGCCTTATTAGAGTCCTTTTATCATTTTTTGCAATTACAGCAACCCTTACATTTCTTTCATTCGTTAATTTATCAAACTCTGAAAGTGAACTTTTAAAATTAAATCAGAATATTCATTTTACAGTAGGTCTTTTAATTATTACTTTTATTTTTTATGAATTTGTTAGTCGCTGTGAACACGCTAAAGTAATTGTGCATACTTTGATTTCTTGTTTTGCTTATAGCATTTTTTATTCCATTACAAATTATATATTATTATGAATAAAATTTATCTTTCGTACTCACTAAAATCGATTTCCATTTTTTTGCTTCTCTCCTGCTGATGTTCCCTTTCTTTCCCATGTTCTTGCTGCTTATCTTCCTTGGAAGCTCCATGCTTTTCATTTTCCTTACCTTTATCTTTTTCTAGATCTTTTTCTTTTGTACTTATTTCTTTTTCGTTTGATTTGTCTTTTTCCATGTGTTTGCTTACGTCATAGTCTTTGCCGTATTCTTTATTCATTTCTTTTTCTAAAACCTTGTCTTTTGTTTGCAAGCGCACGTCTGACTCCTTTTCATTATTAATAATCTCTTTTTTGTCTTCATTTTTCTCGATGATGTAATCAACAATTTGATTTGATAAACTAGAGCCAATTGCATGTCCGATATAAAAGCCAGCAGCTCCTGCAAATAATTCTCCAATAGCTCCACATGTAAATCCAGCAACTTCTGATGCTACAAATTTATAAGTCGCAAGACTTATTTCTTCATTATTTATAGTACTTTCTAGCGATATTTTTGTTGCCGCTGACGCTATATAACCAAAGCTTCCAAACATTTTACTAGCAATAAATGAAGCACCATCAATTGCAACATCCTTTGCAAACTGCTCTCTATTAATTAAATCCCGTTCATTTTTCCAATTTTCTTTTAACTCTTCCCTTGTTTGTTCTGGCTCTTTTTTGTCTCTTTCCTCCATTTTCAACTTACGTTCAACAAATTTTATTGCTTTTTTTTCGTCTCTGCCGTCACTTATACTTGATTTTAAAGAATCTTTAAATTTTTCAGTCTCTTTCATCTTTTCAATTTTTTGAGTCTGCTTTGAAAAGTTTTTAATGATGACATTGTCATATCCTTCAATCTCAAATGTTTTGTTTTTAGGATTATCAATTGTCTTTACATTGCATTTTTGTAGTTCTTCTTTTAAATTTTTTAGATACAAATTATTTATTAGTTTTGAATTATCATAATAAACATCGTTATTTATCCTGCGCCATTCGCCATCAGGTTTTCTTACTGCTGAAATTATTACGCAATGAGTATGTAACTGTGGGTCTTTGCTTCTGCTTGTATCATGCTCAAATTTCGCAACAATTAAATTTCCACAAACTTTATTTGTTTGCTTCCCTCGGCCGCCAACTCTACATGTCGAGTAATTCTTTTCAATTTCTTTTAGTGTTAAGTTAACGGCATTTTTATGCGCATTTTCTATATCTTTTCGATCATCTAGTAATGCAGCAATAGATACAGATTTAGGAGGGGCAAAAGTCACGTCTATTCCTGATCTGTGCAATTCTCTTTTTCCAGTTTCTTTATTTATTCTCTCTCTAGGCTTGACTCCTCCTAAATAAATTTTTCCTTCTGGATCTTTTCCGTCCATTAAATTTTTAAATTTTTCCGCATCAACTTTTCCATTTAAATTTAAATAAGCCGCTCCTTTGCCCCACCATTCTGATAATTCTTCGCCTTGTTCTTTTGTATAATAATTATCCTTAGCGTAATAATGCGCTGATGCTGATGGATTTAAACGAGCAAGTGATGCCGCCATTTTATTTTTATCCTACAAGTTCAATGCGTGGTGCATTTTCACATTCAAGCGGTTTATTCATTCGTGGATAGGCTTTTAATGGTATTTTTAACTTTACAGGATTAAATATCATCAATTTTAAATAACATTCCATTTTATCGAGTTGTCTTAATACTGTTGGATGGACGATATATTTTTCTCTAACCTGATTGTTATTGGCAATTGAATCTTTCCCTGCTGAAAATGTTTCTGCTTCTATTCTGTCATAAATTTCTTTTTTTCCGAGTGTTTCAGCAGATTTTACTGCGCTTTCTGGATCTCCAGGATTAAAAATAAACTTACTTCTGATTGAATTTTTAATCCCTTTTGCGTCTTTGTCATATACTTCGTCTATTTGTCCTTCACTTTGATAGCCAATCAAAACTCTGAAATTATATTTTCTTCCATTCGTAATTCCTTTTTGTAGTGATGGTAATTTACCTAATAAAGGTAACTCATCCGCTATAAGCCACGTAGCATTATTTTTTATATTTTCATCTCGCATCAATATTGCTGAAACAACTAAATCCATCCATAATCGAAGCCAAGGTTTAGCAGCTTCCATGTCTTCTTCTCGTACAATAATAAAAATCCAATCGTCCGATCCGTTTTTAGCCCATTCTACGATTGAAAATTCAGCTTTGTCTTTTGTCCAATGTGTTAATGATCTCAATGCGTCCAAACTTAATGTCATTGTTCTTCGAACGCCAGCACCTTGATTCCCACTTGAACCTTCAAAATCTCCTGCTGAACTAAGTTTGTATTTATTTAATTTGTTAAATAGATCTTCTTTACTTCTGGTTAGATCATCCCAAAAATCTTCTATATTATTATTCAACATCATCAAATTTGAAAAAAGGCTTTTTGCTGCTGGTGCAAAAAATTTATCTTTAGGATCGTCTTCAATCAAACTATTCGCTATTTTTTCTGGTGTAATTTTTTCAACCCAAGGATGCCAATACACAGCCCTTTTATCATTAATTGATAAAATTTTATCGTTTGGTCTACCAAATTTTGAATAAAATTGCCCATTATAATCCAACACACAAACTTGAGTTTTATTATGGTTTCTAATTTGTTCTAGGACAGAATTGATAAGGACTGTTTTTCCTGTTCCTGTGGCTCCTTCTGTCCCTAAATGCGTCTTCAGAACATCTTCAGGAATAAAAATAGTATTACTTTTTTCTCCTAGTTTGATGTACTGCCCAAATAAATGTTGTCTCTTAGTTTCTTTATCTGCTGCGCCTAAATCCATGCTAGTAAAAAAATCATATCTAGGTTTTATTCTCTTTTTTTCTTCATTAATCCATTTGATCGTCCATCTATAAACTTTATTATTAAAACTTTCGATATTTTCCTCATGGCCACCATCCAGTATCTCTTGCTCTGCTGCGTTCTTTCCAATTTTAACAAAAATGAAATGACAAATTGCTGTAAAAAATCCTGATAAAGCAATTGATTTTAATAGAGGGTAGTAAAATACAGAATAATCTACTATCGCATAAACAAGCTCTTTTTTCTTACCAAAGCTTGGAAAAAAATGTGCCATATTTTTTAGTTGAGGAAGTATCTCTGAGCTTTTCAAAATCAATAAAACTACAAAAGAAAGAATAAAGGCCAACAAAAATATTAATGCTAATCGAACTATATTCATCAATTTTCTTGATAAATTCCCTAGTGCAATTTCTTGCCCAAAATTTTCTGAGTTTTTTCTTCCTGCGCTAAACATTATAATGTTTCCTTTATATATTCATTGATTTGTTCTTGATTAAAGTTTTTGATTTCACCTAAAATTGAATCGTATTTATTTGCCTCTTTTTTATTATTTGATTTTTGTATGGCTGTTAGAAGCTCTAAGTGTGAAAGCTTATTAGCTATAAATTTAAATGCTTTAATATTAAAAATCTGAAGCTTTTCTACTTCTGTTACAGCTTCGTCTTCCATAAAATTTTTTACTGCTAGCCTAATGTAATCTTGAGCACTTATCCCTAAATTCTCTGCTGCTCTATTAATGTTATTAGCAAACCCTGCTTCAAAATATGTTGATATCTGTTGACCCCTAATCTTTGGCATATCGAAAACCTCCGTTTTAATATATTTGACTTTCAAACCGACTTTATTTCTTCATTATCTATAATAAGTTTAATAAATAATTCTGACTTTCAAACCTATCGTAATTAGTACTACCGACTTTCAAACCGACTATCTTAAGTTTTACTTTATTTAATTGAATATCTTTGTATTTGACTTTCAATTTATTTCCTTCATTTTATCACCAAGTGCTACCGACTTTCGGTAGCGGAGCGTCTGTACTCTCTATCGAGGGTACCCTCACTTTGTTCTGAAATAAAGCTTACTGATTTGAATAAGTTCATATTTATCTATGGTAATTTGACCATTAATCTTTACACGCTTACATTAGTAATTTGTTGCTCTGCATTGTGTATAAAATTTTCAATACTATTATTGTTTGCATTATTACTATTTAATTGAACAGAATGAGGCATTGGGATATTTAACCCTTCCAAAACTTCATCAAAGATTTGTCTGTTTCCTGTACGGTGTACGGAATCAATAAGATGATTAATTATCCTTTTATATTCTGAGTTATTCATACTTTCTAAAGTGGACTTGAATGACTCTACTAGAATGTTCATGTCAGACCTTTTTTTGTCCAATGAGGTCAGACCATCTTTTAAAATTTCGAATTGATCCTTAAGTTCTTTAACTGTAACGTTATCTGAAACTGTTTTTTCAAAAAGTTCTGCTTCTAACTCTGGTTGTATTTCTGAAATCTTTTTTACTAGCTCTAATTTATGAGCACTAATCCCAATGGATTCTAGGGCATCAACATCTTTTCCTGTTTGTTCTAAATAATACGTTCCGGCACTTAAAAATCTCCAAAATCCAGATGGGTGTAGATTTGCACTCTCTGCTAGCTTATTTAACCACGATGAAAAAGAATCTTCAGAACGAGATATATACAGTTTATTTTCTCTGACTTTAATTAAAAGTATTGCGATTTCTTGCCATTTTTTCTTTTCGGACTTAGATAGTTTAATCAATTCTTTTTCTATTTTTGTAATTTCTAACATAGTTACTCCTATTAAGTTGTTTCAAGCCAAAAAAAACTCTACACGTGTAGAGTTTGATTAAATTCTTATTTATCGATTCATATGAATTATTTTTACATTAAATAATTTTAAAATTGCTTGCAATAGCAAAAATTCAGATGTACAAATTTGTACAAAATAATTTGAGTTATCCTTGCTGATAAAGAACAAAAAAATAAAAAAAAGTTTCGCCAAAAATTTGATCGATAAAATAATTTAAAATCAAATTTTAAATTTAGAAGGATACCCACCCCTCAACAACCGACAAAAAATTTTGTATATTACAATTATGGATGAGGGTTATCTATGGCTGACAAAAGACGGGAACCACTACGTGGACGTGTTGCAAGAGGAACAGAAAAAACAAACAGCAGTGGAAAAAAATTGTGCCGTTACTGCATGCAAGAAATATTAGTAAAGGGTCGACGCACGTTTTGTTCTGATCTCTGTGTGCATGAGCATCGCTTGAGATCAAACATTGATTATATGCGTCAGAATGTTTATAAACGTGATTCTGGCGTTTGTTCAGAGTGTTTACTTGATTGTGTTCAGCTCGCCAAACAAATTTCAACGATGAGCCTTTCAGACGCTACTAGATGGTTGTTACCTCTTGGCTATCCGAAAGGAAGAAT
>CAYSZE010000094.1:0-8833 GCA_964435255.1 uncultured Oligoflexia bacterium | reverse complement strand
TTTTTAATAATAAAAATTATTCTTTTAATATAAATAAGTTAAAAACAAAGCGGTTCTGGATTTACAGAATACGAGTCACTGGAAATGCTTCTATAAAATGTTAATTCTTACTTAAAATTCTAAAAATTATAATATAAATCACAGCAACGTATAGAAAACTTTAGAGAAATGTTAGGGTTGAAGTCAGATTATTCTTCATAATTTCATTCAAGTTTAGGAAATATGAAACCTTACTAAAGTCATTATGTCCAACTAAGAAGTGCTTAAATAGAGTAATGATTTAGCTTGATGGAAGAAAAAATAATACAGGCTAATTATTCTATTAAAAATAAGCAGTAATTTAATGATCACTTTTAAATGGGTTTAATTTAATTCTGTGGAAAAATGCAACATTTACCTTAAAAATATTAACATCATGACCATTAAATAATAATTTAATGCATATAATGAGTTTTTGTTATTTTTGTCCAAATAAATAATCGATTATTTTTAAGTTTTATGAAAAATATGTCATACTTTTTGATTACAAATTGTTTTCAGTAACGGAAATATAAAAACATGAAATGCTATATTTATTTTATTATACTTAGGTATGATATTTTAAAATATTGTATTATAAAACATTACTATTATTTACTTAATGCAATGAATTTTAAGCATAAAAATTCAACTATTGATTAAATAAATACACAATATATTTAATTAATTTGTTGATATTACAATGGGGTTTGTTATTTTAATAATTAATGGTCTGCTGCTTTTAGTATTTATGTATGAGAGAAATTTGCTATTCATAGAATTACTTATTACTTGTTTATGTAATGACTATGTCTAATATTATAAAGGAAAATTTTAATAAATAATTAAAAAATATTCTGGAAAAATAAATTTATGGGAATCAATTAGTAATTTATTGGTACGCTAAATTATAAAAAAAATTACCCGTTACTTTTCTTGACTTATAATATAAAATTAAATAGATAATTACTTAGTGTAAATTAAAAATTGTTTTACACTAGCCATTTTAAATTTACTCTTAGCTTAAGAAGAGTAAATTTATACTTGCTCTGCTTTTGTTTGAATTACTATAAATAGTAAACAGATATTTTTAGGAACGGTCTTAAAAACGAGGATTTTATAAAATGATTTGATTTGTGATATAATTAAAGATTGGGATAATGTGTTTGACAATATATCCTTAATTCAAATTTATTGATTACTTTTTCTTACTCCATTTGAGTCATGTCTTGCTATGTTAATACAATTGAGGTGATTATATATTAATCTTTGGATTAAAAAATAGTTACTAGAAGTAACTAAAAAAATTTTGTTGTTATTAAGTTCTAATTATTCTAATTTAAGATTTTATCTATCCATAAAACAATTAAAATTATAATAGTATATTAACAATTATGTCAAATTAGACGAAAGGAGGTTGGAATAATATTTGTAGAAGTAGCAAATTACTAATAATATTAATTGGTATTAAATACATTATAGATAATTTATGAATTGCTTATTCTCTCGAAAGATTAGAATTTATGTTTAATCATAATAAACGCATTAATATTTATTAATAAAATATTTTTATATCAGAATATGAAAATATTAAATGTTCTTAGATTTTTGCTTAATATATTTTAAATATTCCTATAATAAAAGAGGTATATGACAGTATTTTTATAAAATACTGACTAAGGAATATTTGTTTTGTTTTAATATTTTAGGATATTGTATAGGAGATATGAATGAAATTTCTTAAAAAAGTATTCATATTAATGTTTCTATCATATTCAACTTTACTTTCTTGTAATAATGATTCTATTAAGTCAGATGAAAAAGAGAATTCAAAGTTAATAAATGGAAGACTTATTTATAAAGCAATAGTTTTTGGATTTGGTGATGTAGCAAATGAAATAAATGAGATTAAAGACAATGTGCATTTTGAAAAAATTTTTATTACAAATACAAGTGAATTTAATGAAAAATGCTTAGAGAAAGAAGAGAGTATTTTAAGTACATATCCTAATTTCTTTGCAGATATTGAAATTGCTGTAAGAGATAAAAATATTTATGCTCTTGATGACTTGATTTATAAAAGCAAACAATTTTTTATTACAAATAATTCAGATTATAATTCATCAAATGGTATCTGTAAAGTTAATTATATTTATACTGGCATTGACTGTTTTACAGGAATGAAAATTTATAATAATGATTTAGGAGTGAGAGAATATGGTGATAATTATTTAACTGAAATTATTTTGACTCGTTGGAATTTACTAAATAACTCTGAAGAAGAAACAATAAATTCATTAAGGTATGAAAAAATATTATCTGAAATTGTTGAAAAATATTACTAATAATTATGGAAATAGACTATGCTTAATTTTGATATTATGTTTATAATTTATAGGATAATTTTGTATATTTCATTAATGACTTTATTTTATTTTTTGCTTTTATTATACTTGCCAAACAGTGCGGTAAATTTGAGTATGTCACAGCGTAATTTTTTAATTACTTTGTTTCCTCAGGGATGGTCTTTTTTTGCGAAGTCACCGCGTGAAAAAAGAGTTTCGCTGTATATTGAAACAAATGAACTTAAAGAATATGACTTTATTAAATACAGGTTACATGATTATTTAGGATTTAATAGAGAAGAAAGAAAATTTATTTCTGATATAATGAATAAGGCTAGTTACATTGATAAAAATGAATGGATATCTAGTCAATTTAAAAAAATATTGACTACAAAAAGTCCTATTAATTTTATATACATCAATAATAATTCTTGGTATTATAAAGAATTTTGTAATAATAATTACATATTTGTTATACATAAACCAAAAATATGGGCTTGGCGTAATTATGAAGATACACAAAATATCATTTACACTAGAGTAAAATTTATATGCAAATAGATAAAAAAATTAATTTGTTAAATCCAATACAAGGATTGACTAGATCAATTTTAGCTCTAGCAACTATCCTAGTCTTGCTGTTAAATAATTTAGAGGTCATATTTAAACCAGAAGGCTCTTTGAATGAGTTTCTTTACCCTTTTTTAGGACATGATATTAATCTTTTCTATTTATTTGGTTTTAAATGGGGAAAAATAATTTCCGTAATTATTTTGTTTTTTGTTTTGATAGGGTATAGACCACGTTATTTTTATTTTTTACACTTATATGTCTCTTTTTGCTTTCTTAATGGCTGTAAATATATTGAAGGAGGCGACCAAATAAATTACTTACTTACATTATTTATTTGTCCGTTAGCTTTCATAGATTCAAGGAAGTGGCATTGGTTTTATCTTAATGAAGATACTTTAAAAGCCATGAAGAAAAAAATAGTTAATGAACTTTCTTTAATTATTTTTATTCTAATAAACGCTCAAGCTTTTGTTTTTTATTTTCATGCTAGTGTTGGTAAGTTCTTCATTCCTGATTGGCTTAATGGTGTTGCAATTTACTATTTTTTTAATGATGCTGTTTACGGAGCTCCTTTATATTTGAGGCCTCTGTTAAATATTATATTAAATAACGATTATTTAATTGTTTTTACTACTTACTTTGTTCTATTTTTAGAATTAATGTTGTCTATTTGTATTTTTATGCCAATTAAATTTAAACCGTTATTCTTTTTATTAGGAATTACATTTCATTTTTTAATTGCTTTTGTTCATGGAATTCCTGATTTTTTTCTTAATATTTCAGCGTTTTTGTTGCTCTTTACTATAGACTATCGATTAATTTCATCTTCTATTGAAGTTGCTTACAATACTTGGTTGTGCCGTTATTCTGGTAATTATAACTTGTATTATGATAGTAATAATAAATTATGTAATTTGTTTATTTCAAAATTTGGGAAAAATTTTTCGGATAAAATAAAAGTAAATTTTATTCCTATTAAAGATTGTAATTTTGGAAAACTAAGATTGATAAGTATTAATAGATATTCTGCAATCGATTTGTATGAGGTAGCAGCTGTAAATTTTATTATTAGTATGTCATCAAAAAGGTATTTCATATTATTAATCTTACTGAGAAAACTGTATTTGCCATTCATAATACAAAAGTATTTTTATAAATGGTTTGCAAAAAATAGAAATCATTTTTCTCGGGTTTTGAAATAACATTTAGATCATCTTTTTAATTATGAATCAATTAAATTACTATACAATCTTCTATTCTACTAGTATTTAAATAAATATAATTTTGTTATATATTAGAGATCTTTAAAGACTTAGATTTGAGGGGATGGGGTGACTGAGGGGACTCGAAACCCCGAATGATGGAATCACAATACATTGTCTTAACCGCTTGACTACAGTCACCATATTAAGTGGAAAAGGAATACTTTACAAAAATATATGTGTCAAGCAAAGAGTAGTAAACTCTTTATCATAATGGAACAGATTGTTATTATAAAAGAATTTACTTTAAAGAGATAGCCAATAATAGAAAGGAAGCTATGGAGCAGTTAAAGATTGAGAAAATGCGCAAGTTTTATGATCTTTTTCCCTACCCTAACCGCCCTTTTTTTATCGCCCCAAAGCTAGAGTTGCAATTGGTAGCCCATGGTGGTTTTGCTCATTTCATACTGCAAGGAAAATTAGATCAAGCTAAGAAAATAAGGTTAATAAATTCAAATGATTATAAAGATAAAAAATTTTTAGCACCTTCATTAGCAAAAGAATATACTGAGTCTTTAGAAATAGCCTTTCCTAAAGATAAAAGAATTTTACTCGTCGGTTGTGGGACAGACGAGCCTTTACTCTTTCGAAAACTCCACCCTGAAAATGAAATACTAGCTGTAGATTTAAGCAAAAATGCGATACATAAAGCAAGAAAAAAAATTTCTTTCTATTTATTTTTGCAATCATTAGGCTGGCATAAGAAGAAACCACAAATGGTAGAGTTTTTGGTAGGAAATGCTGAGATGGTTTTGCGAGAAAAGGCAATTGGTAATTTTGACTTCATTCAATGTTTTGGCGTGATTCATCATCAGCCACAGCCTTATTTCCTGTTGAATGCAATGG
The DNA here is from genome assembly GCA_964435255.1 of uncultured Oligoflexia bacterium. GTDB lineage: Bacteria > Bdellovibrionota_B > Oligoflexia > Silvanigrellales > Silvanigrellaceae > Silvanigrella. The sequence continues at coordinate 3,789 of CAYSZE010000094.1, read as the reverse complement.
TAGAAAGGTTAAATTCTTTTGGCATAATTCGATTGATGGTGTACAGTTTTCACGGTAGAAAGTTGGAAAGACGAATACAATCCCGTTATGAAAACATTTGGAATTTGTTTCTGAAAAAAAGAATTTTTAAATCGAAACTCTTTTTTAATTATTTTAAACTACGGTTTTGGCAATTTTTTAATTTCTTTGGTATTTTTTCTTCAACTTTTCTTCGCTTTAGGTATTTAGGACCAGGGTCTACTACTGTTGCAGATGCACTTATGCATCCTTGTGATCCTGGAATACCGTTAACAGATATTTATAATATTTGCGTTTCTTTGGGACTAAGACTTATCTATTGTGAAGGTAAGTTAGAAAATGAAGGTTATCTTTATGGTTTTGAGCAGCCTGAGTTAACTTGGCAAAAAATAGTTGAGGGAGATAGAAAGCAAGAGTTACTTAGTAATCCTGTGCTTATCTTTTGTAAGGCGTAATCTATTGAATCAAAATTATAAACATTTATTTTTAAATTCGAATCCATGGTTTTCTGCAGTAACCGACTATAGTTATCAATTGTGTTTATTTTTATATCAAACAGAAAATATTCTATATTGTGCTGAATCAGGTAGTACTGCTATGGATGAAAAGTGTAAACATATAGGAATTCCATTTAAAAATATACCGATACATAATCAGAGTTTATATAACTTCTTGTTTTGTATTATAAGTATATTTTTAATTCTAATAAAAAACAGAAAAAGTTTAAAATACATATGGGTATTCGAAGGCAGAGAGCATACATTATGTTGTTTGCTAAAAATACTATTTCCTAATTTGTTCAAAAACATAAAAATTATTAGAATACGAGGACAAGCTCAAAAAGTTAAAAATAATATTTTTTCTAAAGTAGTTTATAATTTATTAACTGATAAAATAATTTTGGCTGCTGAATGTGTAAAAAACAGATTTAATTTTAAAATTAATAGTAAAAAATTTCTTATTCATTATTACTGTAAGGACACAAAAGTTACTCAAAATACAGTTGTGAATTATATTTTTGATGAAGATTTTCCAGTTATTAATAAAGATAACTTAATTTTTTTAGTAATTGGAAGATTTGATTTGGTAAAAGGTCATAACTATTTAATTAAATCTTTTTTAAAAGCAAAACTAAAACCAGGCGCTAAATTGGTGCTTTTAGGATATAAAGCTAATTTAAGTCCATATGATATTTATCAGAAATTTTTGCCAGAATTTGGAAGTGGTAAATTTAATAATAATATTTTTTATTTAGAAAAAAGTGATGAAAATAAACAGCTATTTATTATTGAAAAGAAAATTTCTGATCTTGAAAATTTAATGTCAGTAGTAAGTTTTGGTGTTATTCCGAGTTTGGACAGTGAGGTTATATGCAGAGTTGGCGTTGAGTTTCTACAAAGTTCCATTCCAGTTCTACATTCTGATGCAGGAGCTTTAAGTGAAGTTTTCTCTGATTTTTCTGAATTAAAATTTCAACTCAAAAACGAAAATGAATTGATTAGAAAATTGGAAAAAGCTTCTGAATTTTTTTCTCAGGTAGATAAATTAAAATTATTGAAAGAAAAAGCATTTGAAGTGGGCAATAATAAATTTAGTCTTAAAAATTATAAAAACATTGTTAGTTTTATAGATAGTCAATAAATTGTTAATTAAAAATTATAAAAATAAATAAATCTCAGTTAAATTAATAAAAGTATTTTATATTGCATTGTGTAAGGGATTTATTTGATTATGATAAAAAAAATTTTTGCATTAATTATTATTTCAAATAGTTATAGTTTATATGCTGCTCCAAATTTAAAATTTTGTTATGAAGATCAAGATTCCTATCCATGGGTTCTAAAAGATGGTTCTGGTCTTAATATTGAGCAATTAAAAAGTGTTGCAAAAAAATTAGAGCTTCAAATTAATTTTGCAGCTGTTCCTTGGAAAAGATGTTTAGATGATCTTAAAAAAGGGGAATTTGATGGGGCATTTGCTGCAAGTTATAAAACAGAGAGGCTTGATTATGGATATTACCCAACAGTAGATCAAACATTAAAAGGGAAAGTAGATGAGAGTAAAAGATTGCATACAAATCAATATTCTTTATATGTTTTACATGAAGAGCAAAACATAAAGTGGGATGGAAAAGAAATTAAAGGAACGGAAGTTGTCGGTTCTTTACCTGGTTACTCAATAAATGATTTTTTGGTTAATATGAAAAAACGAGTGGATGATGGGACTCGACTTCCTGTAGGCGTCTTAGAAAAGCTATTAAACAAGAGGTTTAATGCTGTTGCCTTACAAGATTATCGGGCAGATTATATTATTAGTTCCAGTCCGCAGTTTAAAAATAAAGTAAAAAAGTTAACCCCTCCTCTGGAAAAGAAGCCTTATTACTTAATGCTTTCAAAAAAATTAGTTGAAAGTGATAAAATTTTAGCAACTAAAATTTGGAAAGCAGTTGAGGAAATTAGGGAATCAGCTGAATTTAAAAAGCAGATGAATGAGTATTTAAAAAAATAATTCTATTTAAGTTTAATATCCATATTTATAATTGTTCTGTACTCTTTACTTTTTCTAATGATAAGAATTGGAGCTATATATAGAACTTCCGTTTTAGGAATTTTTTCATATCTTTTAGTATTTGATTTGTTTATTTTAAAATTGCCATCACAAAGTAAATCTACAACTCCAATTTTTTTAATTGGAATTTTTTTCTCAACAATGATTGCTAATTGACTTTTCATATAAGAAATTGATTCAGCAGAATGCGCAACACCACAAACCCAATCTCCTAAATTTAGAAAGGGAGAAAGTGAATTGTCATTGACTAAATGCTTAATTGCATTTGTATATCTTTTTTCGAAAAAATTAATATCTTTGATTGCATTAATTGGATCTTTTTCTTTCGTATTTTCTTCTATCCTTGAAATATCATCTAAAATAGGTCTTTCACCTGTGCCTGATAAAAGCCAATCCAAGCTGAGATTCTTAATACCTTCAGAAACTAGTGCGCTGAAAATTTTTTGAATTTTATCGTTACGACATGGTTTTGTTTTTGCTTGTTCGTATCTTGATAAAATTTGGCGATCAATTTCATATTTTTTTTGAAAATATAACTTTGACTTACCTGTTTGTACTCTACAAGCGAATAACCGGCCTCCAAAAGTATCTAAAATCCTATCATCCATTAGTTAGCCTCAGTAAATATATTTCTTCTCCACGGTCCCAAAAAGTATAGATTACTCATTTTTATTTATTCATCAATTCATTTTTTTGTCTTCAACAAGCTAAAAAAAAATGAAAATTATAAAACATAATATAACTATCATAGATGTCATAATAAGTTTATTTTTTATTTTCTATAAAATAAGAGTATTTCAAGAAAAACGAGAACAATTTTAATAAAAATATGTGCAATTTGGTTGTATTTTATAAATTAAATTAATTATAATCCATATTTTTATTATATTATGTTTGCAGAAAGTAAAAAATAATATGGAAATGGTATGAAAAAAGCTTAAAATATAAAGGAAAGTTAGAAAAGTAAAATAAAATTAGTTATAACTATATAATAATATTAATAAATATAATCATTGTATTATTATTGATTTAAAATTCTAAATATGCAAGATTATAAGAGGTTGCATATTCCGCTGAAAGCGGTGGTGAATTCCAATCGAATTCGGCACGAGTTTCCGATTGAAAGCGGCGCCCGTAGAGGCTATGATTCTGCTCAAAGATTCTATTTCATAATCGCAGTCTCCTCGTCAATTTTATGATCTG
>CAYSZE010000093.1:0-5233 GCA_964435255.1 uncultured Oligoflexia bacterium | reverse complement strand
GAGCAAATTCTTGAGTCCAATGCCCCCACACGTATAGATGAAGTACCAGCTGTTAATTTATCTAAAAGAAAAGATTTAACTTTAATAATTAGTAGCTATCCCTATTATGAAAATGATGGGCGTATGTTAGGTGCCTGTATTTTGTTACGTGATGTTACTGCTGAAACAAACTTACAATCAAAATATAAAGATAAAACAATACAGTCTATAACCGATCCGCTAACTGGGTTATACACTCGTCGTTACTTTGAAGAGCAAATTGATAAAGAAATTGAACGTTGTAAAACCAATAATCTCCTCCCTAAATTAAGTGTTATTATGTTTGACTTAGATAAGTTTAAATCGGTCAATGACACTTATGGGCATCAAGCAGGAGATTTTGTTTTAGCTGAAACAGCTCGTATTTTAAGAACTCAAAGCCGGAGAACCGATGTTTTAGGTCGCTATGGGGGAGAAGAATTACTTGTTTTAATATTTGATACTTCCGAAAGAGGAGCTGCTGTTGCAGCAGAGAAATTTAGACAAGCAATTCAAAATAATGAATATATATTTAATGGTACAAGAATTCCTGTTACGACAAGTGTAGGTGTAACTTTAATTAAGACAGTAGATGATACCAAAGAGAGTGCAGTGAAAAGAGCTGATGAATGTTTGTATCAAGCTAAAGAAAGTGGTCGTAATGTTGTTATCGTAGATTTTGGAGCGGGTCGTATACCTGCACAGGTTTTTTTAGGAACGAATCCTGAGGTCTAGAATAATTATCCTGCCTTTTTTAATTTATATTTTGCGATAAAATTTTGTGCACCTTCTTCTTTAAAAGCTTTTAATAATACTTTTTGAGAAATTTGTTGCTCATCTAGTGAGCTTATAGCTTCTTGAAAAAATTCTGCTGCAGCTTCTATATTATGGTTTCTATAGTAAGCCATGCCTAAATTAAAACTTATAAGACCGCGGTGTTTTTTAAAAAAATACAAAGCATTTTTATAAAACGCGACAGCTTCATTAAAATTATTTTGTTTAATTAGTAATACGCCTCTATTATTAAAGTAACTAGCTAATGACTTGCTTTCAAAATCTCCTTCTATTTGATTAAAAAATGATCTCGCAATGTCGTACTTCCCTGAATTACAATTCGATTTTACCATACCAGTTAATGCTTGTTTATCTTTAGGACTTAGTTCTAATATTTCATGAAACTTTGCTTCTGCTTTATATGTTTCATCTAGACCTAATAAAGCCTCGCCTACCATTAATTTATGAGTTAAATTTCGCGGACTTTTTGCTTCAAGTTTTTCATAAATCATAAGAGCTTCTTTATTTCTTCCTGCAAGACAATATGCTTTTCCTAATGTACTCATTGTTCTAAGAGTTTCGGTTTTATTAGTCATATTTTTATCTTTTAAGAGATTTTCAAAGAAACTTATAGCTTCAGAATATTTTTTTTGTAATATTAAAACTTCACCATGTAAGTATAAAAATTTGTGATTGTGCGTGATTTTTTGTTGAATTTTTGGATCATTAATTATTTCTTCGCATTTTTCTAAATCTTCAGTGTGTATATAATGCTTTAATTCATTTATTTTTTTCATAACGGGATGATAAAAATGGTAGTCATTTCTTATTTCTTCTAAATTTTTTAAAAGTTGTGCACCGTTTACTATTTTAGGAATAGTGTAATGTATTTCTAATTCAGAAAAGAGGAAAATATCTTCTTCATTAAGGTTTTGGGCAAATGATATCAGTTCAATATGATCATAGTTATAATTTCTTTTAATAGTTTGAATAAAAATGCTTATTGGAATAGAAGAGGAAACCCAATTAAATAAAACAAAATTTAAATTTTCATAATTTTGTCCCAAGGTTTGTAAAGCCTCAGTATGCGATGCGGCAGTTATGACTTCAAATTTATCACTTTTTTTTATAGCACCACCATAAAAAGCTCTTAACTCAATAGAGCTTTCAACTATTAAAATGTTCATTTTTTTATTTTGAATATTTTCTTTGTTAAGTTTCATAATGGATCCTTATCATACAGATGCTTTTTCGGTCAAAAGATAAAGGAACATTAAAGCAATTTTTTGTTAATTGTGTATAATTATTAGGTGTTTATAAAACTTAAGTTTTTTTTTGTTTTATTAATCTTCAATATTTAAAATAGTATCTTCTATGTTGTTTTCATTAGAGTTTATGGGTTGGACGATAGCGTATCCGTAAGCGCCTTCCCGCCAAGCATAAATTTTCTTAATTTTGCTGGCAGAAGCTTGTATTTTCTTAAGTATTTTTTGCTTTGGAAAGGAGTTTGCTTTCTTTTTAGACAGTTATCCTATCAATAAGACAGAGGGTCTTTGTTTAGAGATCGATTTTTTATTAATTCTATTATTAGGTTTTAAATTTATACTAACCCCTTGTAATCCTTTAAATAGAAAAAACCTTCCTTCCGAAGCGGAATAGGACTGTGCTAATTGCTGTGGAATGACAGGCTCAAAAGACTGATTGGGTAATGAATCAATAGAAAGCTGTGGTAGAGCTGTAGAGTCACCAACGAGGTCAAAATCGGGTGGCATGGCGTTAGCGTCTTGCAGAGAAGAGACCATTTCAGAAATGAAGTCGTGATTTGAATTTTCAAAAACATTAATTAAGAAAAAAGTAGCAGATGCTGCTAATATCGCTGTCATAAAGTGAGAAAAATATATTTTTTTATTTTGCCGATAGACTTGTAGCAGTTTTTGGTTTAATATGTTGAAAAATTTAATATTTTTCTGCTTTTCTGGAAATAAAAGCAGATGTTCTAGGTCCCGTTTTTTTTCGGGGCTTAAAGAAAACTCGTGGAAATGATTTTTAACTTGTTCCTTCCAATCTTCATTTGTATTTTGAATTTTTGGATCATTAGGTAACATTTTAAAAAACACCTCAAAATAAGTTCAGTCATTCAATTGTATATACGGTTGCAAACGCTTTTTTATTCCATATCTGCGGCAGGAGCTTTGAGTTTATTCAAGGCGCGGGATAAAGTGCTCATAACTGTTCCCATGGGAATGCCTAAAATTGCAGAAATGTCTTTATACGAATAATCTTCAGCTGCGAGATAAATGATACTTCTTTGACGATCGTTAAGCTCAGCAAAACGTTTTTTCCATTTATCATCTAAAGCTAAACGGTAAAATTCTTTTTCATCACTTTTTATATTATTTGTATTATTTGCGAAAAATTTGTTGTCTAATTCATCGGTTAAAGAATGGAGTGTCTCGTCAGAATGATCAAATTTCCATTTTTTATGCAGCTGACGTTCGTCTATATATGTGTTTTTTACAATGCGGAACAACCAGTTTTTAAAATGATATTGAATTTCTGCTGACTGAAAAACATCATCAATGTCTGCATTAGAATGGATAGGAGCTTTATAGTTTAAAAGAAATTTTGGGAAAGCTTTGAACGCTTTTAACAAAGAGGTTTGGTGAATGTCTTCTGTTAGGAGTTTGTCGTTACATAAACTGTAGCAAAAACGATACATCGCATCCCAATGTCTTTTAGAATGCAACACAAATTGTTGATTCCAACTCAACTCAACTTCGATGACTGATTCAATGCATTTTGTATTATCCATTGTGACCATTTTTGTAAAATTGAGATTCCTTATAAGATTTAATCATCATGTTAAAAGACACTTTTCCTACTGCAGCTAAAGGTACTGCGAGCAATACCCCATAAAAGCCAAACCAGTCGCCAAAGCAAAGAACAGCCAGTATTACAAGTGAAGGATGTAACCCGGAGAATCGTCCCATGATCCTTGGCGTGATGAATAATCCATCTAAGCATTGTACAACCAAAAAAGCTAGAGAGACGGTAAAAATAAGATGAGTTGTTGCAGAGTTTGTTACTAAAACAAAAAAACATAAAAAACTGCCAACAAGAATATCCATATATGGCACAAGTCTTGCTAATCCAGTTAAAATACCAACTGCTATAGCAGTTGGCAAACCAGCAATTAATAAAGCGCTAGGATATAAAATACATAAAGTAACTATAACTATAAATTGTCCGCGTAAAACTGAACGTAATTTTTTATCTACTTGTTCCGTAAATTCAATAAATGTCGGTTTAAGATCTATAGGAATAAGTTCAAATATTTTATGGTGCATTTTATTAAAGTCACGCATAAAAAAATAAGAAAAAAATGGAGTAAAAATAACTAATAATAATATGGAAACTAAAAACCTGGTGCTATCTCCAATTTTAGTCAATAGAGTTTGACTAATTTTGTCAATATTAATTGGGAATAAGTCATATAAATATATAACTTTATATTGTTTTTGACCAGTAAACTCTGAGATTATTGACTGAATTTTAGGTAATAAATTCTCTTCAAGGTAAATTTTAAAGCCTGGTAAAAGTTTAATAAGGCCTCTTAATTGTTCAAACAAGATGGGAAATAATATCCAAATTGCTAGCATTGAAAGTAAGCCAAATAAAATGAGAGTGCTAATTGCAATGTATGCTCTGTTCAATCCTTTTTTTTCCAGGAGTTCAAAAAATGGATTTAATAAATAAGCAATAACAAATGCAAAAATTAATGGACCAATTACAATATTTAGAAATAAAAAAATTCCTAAAGCAATTAAAAAGAAGCTTAAAAAAAATATTTTACCTCTATTTGATTTCATTAAGTTTCCTTATTCTCGCCCCGAAGTTTCCTTAACTCTTTATCTGTTTCTTCCAAATCTTGAATGATCTCATAAAGCTCAGTTTGTTTTAAAAATTTTTCAATTTCTTCAGGCAGTCCATCGGCATAGGCTTCATATAAATTTCGTCCCAATTCTGCAAAAAGTTCTTTTCTTTTCTGAACAATTTGTACTTTTCCTATTTGCCTTTTTGCCTCATCGACACCTCTTTTTATTTCGCGCGAGCTGATTTTTGCAGCATCGGACAAAGTTTCTTGAATTTTTTTCCAATCGAGAGGAAAATTATTATTGCTCATTTTTTCTCCTATTCCGTTGTGGCAATGGCAAGCTCATCCACAATAAGGCTTCCAATTGCCATAGCAAATAGGAAAAGCATAAAGTAAGCAAGAGCTGTTCCTAGCATAGGAAAAAGATTTGCTAAACACCCACTTATTAAGGAAGCTATTGTTATTATAAAAGAATTCTTTAAAACTGTAGAAAATTGTCTTTTAGGTTTTATGATTCCTAAATCAGATAATAAACTGATGCGGGAGCCTTTTTCTGCTTTTTGTTTT
>CAYSZE010000092.1:0-2806 GCA_964435255.1 uncultured Oligoflexia bacterium | reverse complement strand
CAGATCATAAAATTGACGAGGAGACTGCGATTATGAAATAGAATCTTTGAGCAGAATCATAGCCTCTACGGGCGCCGCTTTCAATCGGAAACTCGTGCCGAATTCGATTGGAATTCACCACCGCTTTCAGCGGAATATGCAGCAGTAAAGCTATGACTGTTTGCAGGTCATCTATTTTTTTCCCAGACACACGAATTTGTTTGTCTTGTATTTGGGTATCAACTTTTAATTTAGCATCTTTAATTGCTTTGGTAATTTTTTTTGCCACATCTGTTTCTATGCCTTGTTTTATTTTTATATTTTGACTCAGAAGCATGCCTCCAACAGGTTTTATTTTATCGACTTCTAATGAAATTAAATCGATTCCCCGTTTTAGTAATTTTGAATTGACAATATCAGCCATGGCCACAACATGGGATTCTGAATCTGCAGTTAACTTCATTTCGGCTTTTTGTTTGTCTAAACTGAGTTCATACTTCTTACCCTTAAAATCATAACGAGAAGCTAATTCTTTTTGTGCTTGGTTGACTGCATTATCTACTTCTTGCAAGCTAACTTCTGAAACAATATCAAAACTAGGCATAAATAAAACTCCTTTGAAAATAACACACAGACAGTTTATCAACTTGTCATAAATACTTTAATACAAGTGACTATCTATTTTACTCTAATTCTTTAGGCAACTTCAATTGCTTTATGACTTGCTAAGCATGTATCTTTAAAGCAAAGCAGATAGATTGCTTTTTAAAACTCTTAATATCAAGAGATATTTTTATCTTTCACTCTTTTATTGAGGTTCTTATGCTTATTTACGAAGTTACATGCATACTTACAAATAAAAATATTGAAGAAAAATTTGAAATATATATGAAGGAAAAACATATTAAAGAAGTATTTCAGACAGGTTGTTTTTTAACTGCATCTTTTGTTAAAACCGATGAATTCATGACTTATAAGTCGATTTATTTTGTAAAAGATCAAACAACTTTAGATCATTATATTGCTAACTTTGCCCCACAACTCAGAAAAGACGTTACCAATCTTTTTCCAGAAGGGAATATTCAATTCAAAAGAAACGTCTATACAATTTTAACTCATCATTCACTCTAAAAATACAAAAACATATTTTTGCAGTTCAATATCCCGAATTTCTGTTTGATAAACAGGCAAAGAAACACAAGCTGGAGGTGCTTTAACCATCCCTGCTTCCTTGATAGAAAAAACTGCTTTATGAAAGGGGCAAGTGATTTCGGCTGTTTCTATATTCCAGCGGCCTTTTTCAAGTGGTTTATCGGCATGGTTACAGTTATTAGCAAAAGCATACACGCCACTTAAACTAAAATGCGATTTTACAAATAAAATTTCTACTCCATCAATTTCAAACATTTTTAGCTTCGTCTCAGATAAATCATTTAACAAACAAACTTTAAAAAAAGGCATTTACTTATACCTTTTCTAATGACTTTGTTAATAAAAACTCTAAGCATGATTCTGCAACATTTAAAAGCGAAGAACTTTCTGAGAATTGATTTAAAGCTTCTCTAGCAAAACTATGAATAATTAATTTTTTAGCTTCTGTAGCAGACAAGCCTCTTGTCGCTAAATAATAAAGTTGTTTTTGATCAAGTTCACCAGTTGCGCTTCCATGCTTACAAACAACATCATTCGGTAATATTTCAAGCCGTGGGGCGGCATCGACTCGTGCAAGTTTGCTTAATAAAAGATTCTTGTTTGCTTGAATTGCTTTGGTTTTTTCAGCTTTCTTATCTATTTTAACTAAACCTTGAAAAATACAGCGAGCTCTACCTGTTAGCAGCATTTTTAAATTTAAAGCTGAATACCCAGCAGCATTTTTATGATATTGTATTGGTTCATAATCAAATTTTCCTTTAGCAGAAACAACAACACCACCAGAATGCGCTTGTGCTCTATCACCTGCAAACACGATATTTGAAGTAACCCTCGTATTTCCTTTTGGGAAAAAGAGTTGTGCATCCTTAAAAATAGCATTAGCTTCTAATTTAACTAAGCGTTCATATAAAGAAACAGATTTATCGGCTTCTGCAGATATCTGTTGTAACCAAAGCTGATTTAATACTCCATATTCGTTTATCACAATAGAATGTCTATGATAAATATAATTAGAACCTGCATCTAATAGTAAAAAATCAGCACGGCTATTTTTAGCAATTACCAATTTAATAGCACTGTAAGATTGGGCAAAATCTTGAGTAAAATGATTTTTTATAATAATAAAAGGAGTTTCTGTATTATTTTTATTATCGATATAAATACAAAACTCATGAGGGCTTGAAGCTTTTAAGCGGCTAGCTAGGGCAAAACCAATTTCACTATTTGGAGAAACAGATTCGACTTCATATGGTTTAGAAGATAATTCTATGTTTGAAAGCAAGCTTTCAGAAGAAAAAACTTCAATATAACCATGAAAAACTTCAATAAGTACTATTCTGTTTTTTTCACTTAATAAAATTTCGCTACATTGACTTCCTAAACTGCTATCTAATGCTTTTAATTTATCAGATAATAATGCAGCGCTACGATACATTACTTTCCACGGGATAAAATGATTTTTCAAATTTTCAACAACACTGTTTCCTTGAAAATTGATTACTTCATTTTCTGGTAAAAAGAATATTTCTGGATTTGTTTTGCGCCAGCTTTCTTCAGGATAAGTTGGACATAAAGCTAATTTTTGCGAATCAAAATGAACCAAAGACATAAGATTTAGCCAACTCCTTCAAATTCAATTTCTATGAGACGATTTAATTCAACCGCATATTCCATA
>CAYSZE010000091.1:0-9487 GCA_964435255.1 uncultured Oligoflexia bacterium | reverse complement strand
TGCATAAGCAAATGGACCACCTGCATGAGGAATAGCTGTAGACAATTCTGTAAAACTAAAAATAAAAGTAAAATAGAGAGAAGCAATAACAAAAAATGTAACTAAAAAACCTAAAGTACCTGCTGTTCCCCATCCATAACTCCACCCAAAATATTCACCAGAAATTACTAAACCTACAGCAATGCCCCAAAGCTGAAAAGTTCCTAAAACAGGTTTTAATTTATTATCATAATTTTCCATGTTTATTCTCGACTAGTTGTTTTTAAAAAATTTACCTAAAGCAGGTTAACAGATTAATTTTTTTTTTCTATTAATTTAAAATAAATATTTTGGTAATCTTTACTTAGTAATACTAAATATAAAATTATATTAAATAATAAATTTATTTTTTAATTTTGTTTAGTTTAATTTTTAAGTAACATTCCATTTTTTTAGTTTAAGTATAATTTTAGATTTTGTATAAAAAATTCATTAAAAATTTTCACTAAAAAAGACCTTCTTGTCAGTTTAGACTATAGACTATTAAATTTAACATTGTAAAATATGTATATTTTGTAATTGTAATTAAATTAAGATGAAATTAAGATGACTTAGTTGTCTTCTGGAGGTTCATATGTCAACTCGTCTTTCTGGTATCCGTTTTTTAGCCCTGGGAGAAACATGGCGAAATGCTTTTATTTCTGGCAAAACAATTAAAAATATCGCCGCAGAGGTCAAACAAAACCCCCAAACAGTGAGCAGGGCTATATGGCTAGCAAGAATTCCTAATGAAATAAAACACTTAATTCTCAGTCAACCAGAAATATTCACACGCAAGATACTTTTAGATACTTTTGCCGCCAAGCGAAAACAATGTGAAAAGGATGGTTTTAAAAAGCTCCAAAACGAAGTGCTTAAAATGCTGCAGTTAGGAAAAGGCAGCAAACCAGCCTTAAAATTAACAAATAATAAAATACTACGTAAGAAACCAAAACTTGTAAAACCAGATCCAACCTTACATTTAAGTGAGGCAATGACTGCAGAAAACTTGCTAAAAAAGAAACTAAAACTCCATTGCCGAGTTGCCTTTAATAAGAATAAACAGGGTGAAATAAGAATATTTTTTTCAAATAACCAAGAGTTAGAAGCGTTTTTAGCTCATTTTATGTAACCTATTTATAAATAATTTGCTGTTACATAATTCTATTTTCTTTATTATATATAATAATAATTGCTTTAAAATACAATAAGTATATAAACATTTTCTCTTTTATTTTTCTATTTTAAGTCTTTTAATGTTATTGTAAGGAAAGAAAAATGCCAACAATATATGAAGAAATATTTGAAGCTGTAGTTAACAATGACTATTTAAAGTTAAGAAATATATTAGAAAGTAATCTTTATAGCAGTTATAAAATTAATTTAAATTATAGATACAAAGAAGGAACTAATTTGTTATTTTGGGCCGCGTATTGCAATCACCCAAATATTTTAAGCCTTTTATTATCATACCCAATTTCTTATCCAATAAACGTCAATCAGCGAGATTTTATTGGCACAACCGCACTTTATCAAGCCGCAGACATGGGAAGAGGAAAAATTGTACAGGTACTTTTAAATAAATGTTTAGATGATATTCTTATTGATTTGGCAACAGACATAGGAAATACACCGCTACATATTGCAAGCTATAATGGTCATTCAGATATTGTTAGAGAGTTGTTAAAATTTGGCGCATCACCCTACATAAGAAATAATGATAAAAAGACAGCAATTGATTTAGCTATTATTCAAAATAGATACTATATTAAACATTTATTAGATAATACTGCTTTAACTCCAGTAACAACAGCTTATAAAACAATTCCTATAAAAACAAGTTTTGTCTCTCATTACAAATTTACCCCATTAGCCACAAGTTCTGAATACAAACCAACTGTCATTCCTGTCTCTATATCTTCACATAAATCAACAACACCTATTGTTTCCTCTGCTACTAAAACTATACCTGTTACTATTGCTGCAACTATAAAAACAAGCTCTGTGAGTGATAACTTAGACTTACTTCCTGTTTTCAAAATTTATTTAGATAATGACAAGTACTATCCTATTGAAAATAGAATAGAAAAAATAAAAAATACATTAGAATATATTGAAAATAAATTAGTTGAAAAAGGAATTACCAGTGTTCCATCAACAGAATGTGTTAAAGCTATTTTAATTGCACCTGAGTATTTTCTTTCAAGATCATCAACAGGAAAAATAATTAAAAAAGAAGACAAATATAAAATAGAGACTGAAATAGCGGAATTGTCTCGAAAACATAAAAATATCTTAATTGCTCCAGGAACTTTTTCTTGGGCAAAACCAGGAAATATTGATGTCAACCATTTAAATCCTGTTACAGATAAAGAAAAAATAAATGAACTATACCTTGCATACAAGAGTAATAAAATTTCACGCGGGATTCATAATTTTAAAACGTCAGATGAATTTATCAATTCAAGATTTAACCTCACCAGAAGTTTAAAAACTGAAAAATATTTGAATGAACTTGATAGCAATAACTATAATTTGAATCATAAATTAGATAATAATATTTTTCACAATCGCGTCAAAGAATTCGATGCTGAAAAAATTAAAAAAAGTTATATTATTATTAATGTAAATAAAGTTTATTTAAATGGTTCAGAAATTTTTAAGCAACATAAATATGCTAATTTTCACGAAGAAGATAATTTAAAAGATCAAATATTCTTACCTGGTCAAGCAAAAAGTGATATTAAAATGTCAGGACTGCCTTTATTGTCTGTCAAACTACGGAATGGAAAAACAATTAAAATTGGCTTTGAAATATGTTTTGACCACTATAATGCAGTCGGAAAAAAATATTGGAAAGAAACTCCTGACTTACATATCATTTTTTCTGACTGTGTTGAAAACAAAGAAGCAAATTTTAAAGTCAAAAGCAATGGTTTCATAGTCCATGCTTCAACAAGCTCAATATATGATAGTATTTATCAGAACAATGCTATAAAATTTTGTAAATTACCTGAAAATACTGATTCTAAGTATATTAACTATAAAACTATAAACATTAAGTTTTCAGATCTAAAGTTTGCTTAAATTTTTATAAGTATTAGCCATTTATTTTTTTATATAATTTTATTAAATTTTAAAGCAATTTTTCTAAAAATATTTTTTCTTTATTTACTTAAAGTACAGAACATTTTGCGCTATATATATTATGACTTTGTGAAAAGGAGACCATATGGACTTGGTTTTTGACGCTATTTTTAAAAATGGTATTTTAAATAAATATACAGTTGAAAGAATAACTTCTGAAGAATATTGGAAAATATTCTATGATGAGTTTGCAAATGAAAAATTACCAAAGATGACATTTATTCGTGAAGCTTTACTTACCCCAGAACAAAAATCGCAAAGACAATATTTGGAAGATCGTTATCAATCTAATAAAATTGAGAATTATATTAAAGTCAAAGATGGTAATTTGAATATTGCTTTATTTAGAGGCGAACAAAAATCGGTTGATATTTATTATATGCGGCATGCTATCGTCAGAAAAGAGTATAGAAAATTTGGAATTTATAATGACTATTTAGATAAAATATTAACCTATTGCAAGTCCAGAGGTTTTTTACAAATAATAAGTTGTTTTGTTTTATCAAACATAGATATTTATAGAACAAAAATAAAAAAAGATTTTTACCTTACAGGAATTGAAACTCATGCTGAATATGGCCAAGTTGGCTGGCTGTGTCATTATTTGAATGAAGATTTAAAAAAAGCCTTTTTATATAGATGTGGAAATATCGATTTTAGCCAAAATTTATTTCATAATTCAGAAAATAATGCGCTTAAATTTTTAAACTTACTTAAATTATATCAATAAAAAACTCTTTAACCTTTAACTAACTCCCTGCAGGTTCATTATTTTCAAATCCTTTAATGATTTCAGGATCAATTTTTTCTCTATTGATAATTTTCCAAGTTGATAAGCCTACTACTAAAGCAAACATAATAAATAACAAATAAAAAAGAGGATGAACAAATACTGACAAAGTTAAGGCAATAAACCCTAAAACTCCGCAAACGACCATATTTGTCATAACTTTATCTGAACTATTTAAAGGCAATTCTGCATCGAGCACTGCCTTCGTGTAACCTTGAATGAGAATTCTTCTTTCTCTCACTGTAGTAAAGAATTTAAACAGACTTTTAGGAGCAAAAGAGTATCTGATAAGCCAAAATGGAATATGGACTACGTGTAAACCAACAACTTCAATTTCAGTGCGATGTTCGTATAAAGAACCTACCTTAGTCTTCACCATTCTTCTATGATACTCATTAATTTGATCCTTAGCTCTGGCCACAGCTGCTGTTTCTCTCGTTTGAATACTTGCAACAGCAATTTCATTGGTTTGTTCATATTTAAAAGGCACTTTTGCTTCATATATTGGTTTTAGCCCTTCATCTTGCACTCCCATTGTTTCATCTAAAGGAAAACCCTCCCAATCGACATTTACGCTTTCCCGTGGATGATGAAGTCTTTCTAAACCCCAATGCTCTTTTGGCGATTTTCTTGCTAAAATAGCCCATCTGTATCTGCGGCTAAATCGCCCTTCTTCCTTTAAAAAACCAGAAGCTAAATCACGGTTGCGACCTGGGTATAAGTTTTTTTTCGCGCTATGCCCACTCCAAAATGTATGCGCTTCTACGGAAACGACCCAGTAAGGTAATAAAACCCCATACGAACCTAATATATTAAACTCACTTTTTATTTTTGAGGGATTATGATAACGTTTGCTAATCCAGTCCTTAAAAATGTCTTCTAAATTTTCTTTTTGAATTGTAGAAGGAATAATATAATGATCACCAATTAAATCTTTTGCCCCTTCTTCAGGATCAATTATAAAACCAGCAGAACAAAAAGGGCATAAATGAATATAATCATCAGGATTATATTCAAAAGAAGCTTGACAAGAAGCGCAAGATACTTCAAACATTGAGTGAAAACCTCTTATTATAACTATATAATAAAAGAATACAAAAAGAATATGGAAGAAAGAAGAATAAAAAATTAATAATATGTCAATTTTACTAAGAAGAGAATTTTTTAATTAATAAATTTATTAAATTAGTCAATGAATCTTCAAGATCTTTTATACTTAACGAATTATCAATAACTAAATCAGCATAGGTAATTTTTTCCGCATCAGGCATTTGAGCTGACATAATTTTTTTTACATCTGGTTCATTTAAATTTCTATTTTCTTTTAGTCTTTTTAATTTAATAGCTTCGTCGGCAATAACAACAACACAAAAATCAAATTCTGATTTTCTTTTAAGTTCTAAAATTAAAGAAGCTTCATAAAAAACCCAAGCTGTAGGAGCTAACTTATTTAATAATTCCACTTTTGCATTAAAATGTTCATACATTGCAGGATGCATTATTTTTTCAAAAGCTTTTTTTAAATTAGGATCAGTGAAAATCAAATTTCTTATCATCTCTCTGTTTAAAATACCATCTGTTAAAAAAACAGAGTCACCAAATACAGCTTTAATTCTTCCTTGGACAGCAGGATTAAACAATACTTCACGAGATAAGACATCGGCATCCCAAACACAATACCCTCTAGTCGCTATGAGCTTCGAAAGTAAAGATTTACCTGAGCCAATCCCACCTGTTATAACTATTTTTTTTGACATGTTTATTTAGCGTTTATTATTGTCACGTTGCTGTCTGTATTGATTATTTGAAGAATTCGTTGGTTGTTCTTCATAAAAACGTTGCGAGTTTTGGTAATTATTTTGTCTAGGATTATTAAATCTTTGTTGCTGCGAATTATTATTATTATTTGAATATTGATTTCTAAACCCATTTTGCCCAGAATTTTGTTGTCTAGGATTATTTTGTTGATAATTGTTTCTATTTAAATTATTTCGACCATTCATATTCTGTGGCGTGTGCTGAGTGTTTCTTTGTTGAAAACCAAATCTGTTACGATTTTGCATATTATTTTGTTGTTGCCTATTATTCATCATATGGTGACTTAAATGCGGTTGTGGACTTGACTGAGTTCCATCAGAATGCACATATCCAGTTCGAGTCATTAAATGACTAGGAGTTGGTCTATTTTGATCTTCAAAGACCCTTTTCGTAACTCCTTCAGCAACTAATTCAACTAACAAATCTTCAACAGAAATTCCTTCCATTTTTGACATTTGACGGAGTTGATTCATAAGTGACCAAGAAAAAGAAACATTAACTGTATTTTGTGAGAAATCTCTTGCTTCAGGTACTTCTTCGTCTATATAAGTTTCTTCATAATTTTCATCAAAAATTTGCGATTCATCCTCTAATTCAAAAGGAACATTTTGTTCTGCTTCCCAACTTACTTCAGAACTTGTTTCTTCAGTAGAATTCGTTTCTTCAATATTTTCTTCAGCAGTACTAAGCGCCACAATATTCTCCATTTCTTTTAAAGGATTTGCTTCAGACTCACACTCGAATGACGAAGGTATAAATTCTTCTTTATTAATCTCAATTTTATCAGAAATATCAGACACAATAGCTTTTAGTTTAGGAGGGCGGCCTCTTCCACGTTTAACAGGGGCGGATTCCATAATAGAATCTTTTGAACTTTCTTCAAAAAGGGACAAAGAAATATACCTACGAGAGTGAAAATTAATCACGACGATACTCCAAATATAAAGAAACAAAAAAGTTATTTAATAAATTAAATATTCAGGTAGAATCTCAATAAAAAATTCCTATGCAATTAAAAAACTTGAACATATAGAAGGAGAGATTTTCTCGCTTCCTATACAATCCCATAAATGAACTCTTAAAACAAGTTCTTAAAAGCAACTTAAAAGGAAAAATGTTCCTAGATGACAAGCTTTTAATCAATTTGCATCATTAGGTTCTTGCAAATCAGCATATTCTGAAAGCATGTTTAAATTTTCGGTCCAACCAGATTTAACTTTAACAAAAAGTTCTAAAAACACTTTTCTATCCAGATGTCTTTCTAATGAAATTCTTGCATCAGTTCCAATACTCTTCAATCTTGAACCTTTTTTACCAATCACAATTCCTTTGTGAGAATCGCGATCAACTACTACAGTAGCAGAAATATTTGTAACATGATTCTTCTGTTCAAATATATCAATTATAACAGCAATCTTATATGGTAGTTCTTGACCTAATTGACGAAAAATTTGTTCACGAATAATTTCAGCGCAAACAAACCTTTGTGGTCTATCAGTGAGATCGTCCTCACCAAAAAGCCACGCACCTTCTGGCATCTGAGTTAAAATATAATTTCTTAGCGAAGCGACTTCTTCAGGTCGTTTAGAAGAAACCAATTGTGGGACTTCCCCAAGTAACTGGCATTTTATTTCAGATGTCGACTTAATGCCTTCAACAAGGTCTTGAAATCGATTTACAATATTTAGCCTTCCGTGCTCTACTTCTTCTATTTTAACCTTATCTGTTTTAGTTGCAAGGACTAGAAGCTTTTTCTCAAACTTTTTTATGATCCCTTCTAGCCAAAGGGCATCTTCTTCATGCCAACCATGAGTAACGTCAATCAGATAACAAACTAAATCAGCATCTTTTAAAACGCTCCATGCTACTTTATTCATCACTTGATTCATTTTTGGAAGACCTTCAGACTTGTGAATGCCTGGAGTATCTAAAAGGAGGGCTTGGCTCTTTCCTTCAGAACAAACCCCCAAAATTTTATTTCGAGTCGTTTGCGGTTTGTTACTTACCACAGCGAGCTTTGTTCCTAATAATGCATTTAGTAATGTACTTTTACCTGCATTTGGCCTTCCCAATAGAGCGACATATCCACAATTTTTACTCATTTTTCCCTTCCAAAAAAACTAATAAGCATTTCTTTTGTTAAAGTTCCAGATTCAATTTTATCCACAATATTTTCAGCTACTTTTTTACTAGCTTCTCGTTTACTTGCAGCGGAAGCTCGCCCTAATTCAGTGTTACCTATAAATGCTGCAACAATAAAAAAAGTTTCTTGCGGCGTTCCTTCGGTTCCAATCGTCCGATAAATCGGTGGCACACCTATTATTCCCTGTGTCCATTGCTGCAATTTACTTTTCGCATCAAATTTTAAAAGAATGCTTTGGCCTGCTTTAATGTCTTCCGCAAAAACTTTTAATAACCAGGTATGGACAATTTCTTCGCCTGCATCAAGCAACAAAGCTGCTGTAACAGCTTCAAATGCATCGGCTAATACATTATCCCGACGTTGTGGATTAGAGTTCATTTCCGCTTTACCAACGAGAAGACAATCACCTATACCAAGATCTCGACTTTTCAAAGCTAAATTTTCAGTTCCCACAATGGCAGCTCTAAGGCGAGACAAATCTCCTTCTTGCAAAGATTTGTGTTGTATCATTGCTTCTGAAGCAATAAAGGCGCTTAAAAAGGCATCACCTAAGAATTCAAGCCGTTCATTTGAAAATATTCCTGATTTATCATTTGGCCAGTAAACTAATGAAGAACGATGTACTAATGAAATAGCAGCAAGCTTTTTATCGATATAACGATGCTCTTGTATTTCCCCTAATTTATCAATATTAGCTTCAATTTGGGGAAAAACTTTACTCAATTTACTAAAATTAAGTTCACGAAGATGAGACTTCAATAGGGTTAGACGTTTTTCTAACATTACTCAAAAACCTTATCAATAAACCCACCCCCAAGAACTTCATTTTCTTTATACAAAACTGCAATTTGACCTGGTGTCACAGACTTTTGTGGTGCTAAAAAACTTAAAGTCACAAAATGTGGTTCTATTTTTAAAATCCCAGCACAAGGAACAGAACGGTAACGAATTTTTACTTCAAATTGCGTTTCATGGCTCAAATTTCGAATGGAATGAAATTTTTTAAACGAAAAACCCGTGCGATATAAATACTTTTCTTCACCCACATAAACAATTCCAGTATCTGAATCTATCCTAGTAACGTATAAAGGAGTTGGGTAAGAAATTTTTATTCCTTTTCTTTGTCCAACTGTAAATTGGTGAATTCCTTCATGTTCCCCAAGAATTTGGCCATTTTCGTGTTTAATTAAGCCTTTTATCAGATCTGAATCTTGGACTCTATTTGCAATAAATTTTGCATAGTCATTATTAGGGATAAAACAAATTTCCATGCTTTCTTTTTTAGAAGCATTAACAAGACCATATTTCTCAGCAATATTTCTTACTTCTGGTTTAGTAAGTTCTCCCAAAGGAAAAAGAACCTTTGCCAATCTCTCTTGGGTCATTGAATATAGAAAATAGCTTTGATCTTTATGAGAATCAAGACCTTTTAACAATTTATATTGGGCATATTGCTCATCATAAACAATTTTAGCATAATGTCCCGTTGCAACATAATCACAACCCAAGCGTTGCGCTCTGTCTAATAAATGATCAAATTTTAAAAATGTATTGCAAGCTACGCAAGGATT
>CAYSZE010000090.1:0-3731 GCA_964435255.1 uncultured Oligoflexia bacterium | reverse complement strand
CAGATCATAAAATTGACGAGGAGACTGCGATTATGAAATAGAATCTTTGAGCAGAATTATAGCCTCTACGGATGCCGCTTTCAATCGGAAACCCGTACCGAATTCGATTGGAATTCACCACCGCTTTCAGCGGAATATGCACTAATACAGTTTTTTCCTTCTTCTAGATAAATAATATTATAAATACTACTTTCATTTGTTAATTTTTCATCTTCATTAGTTGCTAATATTTTTGAATGTTGATTGTAATTTTTAATATTTTCAATTGCTTTATTTATAATAATTTTATCATTTTCATTGAATTTATCGCTTACTGAAATTAGAAATAGAGTGTCTTTTTTTTTCTTTTGGTAGATAATCTGATTCAGTGTTTGCTAATGCTGTTATAGGAAGAAATAAAAAACTAGTAATTAGAAAAGTATTTTTAATTTTTTTTGTCATGATTAAGCCTTTTTTTTGTTTAAGATAAATAAGATAATCAACTAGTTCTTAGCTATTTGTTTATTTTTTTAAAAATAACAAATGACTGAAAAAATATTTTATATTATAAATTTTTAAAAAAATTACTCAAATATATTCGGGAAATAAGGTGATTTGTTGCATATCATTCTTGTCAATTATGTTAGACACGGAAATTCCTAAAAGGCGAACGGGTGTATTTTTGCATTCCATTTCATTGAGTAATTGGAGAGCTATTTTTTCCATAGCGGCATATTCGAAAAAATATAAAGGAAAACTTTTTGCTTTTGTGCGCACTTGAAAATTGGTAAATTTGACTTTTACAGTTATAGTCTTAAAGGCAATATTTTTCCGTTCTAAATAAGTATATAAATTAAAGACAATTTTTTTTAATTGTTCTTCTTTGTCAGCTGCATTTGTAATATCTTTAGGAAAGGTTTCTTCTTCTCCGAACGACTTTCTGACATGATCCGTACACACTTCGCTTTCATCTATTCCATTTGCTTTTTGCAAAACCCATAAAGCCGATTCACCAAAATGTTCTAACAAATAATCACTGCCAGCGCGGATGACATCACTACAGGTTAATAACTGGAAAGCGGCAAATTTATTATAGGTGACAGGGCCAATAAACGGAATTTTTTTTAAAGATAAAGGCTGCATAAAAGTAAAACAATCATTAGGTTTTACAATCGTAAGGCCATCGGGTTTATTTATATCAGAAGCTATTTTAGCGATCATTTTATTGGGTGCTATACCAGCTGAGGCTGTTAGTTTTGTAGTTACAAAAATTTCATTCCGTATACTTTGAGCAATAGCTGTTGCTGAAGATTGTTGTGCTTCTTGTGTGACATCGAGGTAGGCTTCATCAAGAGACATCGGTTCTATAAGGGAACAATATTTATTTAATATTTGAAAAACTTCATGCGAAGCTTTTTTGTAAGCTTCAAAACGAGGTCGGATGAAAATAGCGTGTGGACAAAGTTTTTTGGCCATGGCTGAAGACATTGCTGAATGGATTCCAAACTTTCTAGCTTCATAAGAACAGGTTGAAACAACACTGCGTTCATGGGGTTGGCCACCAATAATGATAGGTTTTCCTTTTAATAAAGGGTTGTCACGAATTTCAACTGCGGCATAAAAAGCATCGAGATCAATGTGTATTATTTTTCGTTTTAATAACGAAGGATGTATATATTTTTTTTGATCTTCTAGTGTCAAAATTGTATCCTTAAGTTACAGAATAGAAATGTTCACAAATATTAAAATGTTTCTTTTGCAAATTAGTATTGGCACTTTTTTGATTTTTGGCAAAGAAGTCCTTATCAAGAACTGTGTTTTTTGTATATGATCCGTAATCGTTTTCATGGTAAAAAACTTTTACTTGCGTGATATCTTCAGTACATTCCCATATCATATTAGCGCACATAATACAAGGTTTTAATGTGGTAAATAATTTTGTTTTAGCTGGTATTTTTTGCTGATAATTATGGAAATATTGATAAATTAAATTGATTTCAGCATGTCTTGTTCTATTAGTTGAATTAGAATTTAAGCCATAAGCTAAAAGTTGATATTGTGCGTCAACTAAAATTGCAGCAATTTTCCTATCCGATAATGATAAAGAAAATGTATTGTTTCCTTTTTCTTTTAAATTGAGTGCAAGTTGCATACAATCATTATCATTTTTTAATATAATATGACTTAAGTATTCCCTTATTTGTGGATTATCAGTGAATGTAAAGTTATATTTAACTTCAACAAAAGTATATGGAAGAACGATAGCATTATTTTCGCAATGCTCTATAAACGTAAATCTTTTAGCAGCAACTTTAATCATACCGAGGCATTTTTGTTGTGGAGCATAAGAACAGTAAATACGATTGCGTAGCATGAAATGTGCATTCTCTTTATAAAATTCTGATATTCCTTGTATAAGTTTTGCGATGGCAGTTGTTGGAGAGTTCGTTGTTTGCATGTGATGCGCATAATAAACTGTGGTTTTATGTATTAAAAAAGCAATATCGGTTTTATATTGCTTTTTAAGTTCAAATAAAATTTGAGTCGAAAAAGAACTGTGCATAAATTTAAGTAAAAAATGAATTAAATATTAATATTTGTAAACACCTTGCCCCGTTTTTTTGCCAAAATACCCTGCGTCGACATATTTTTTCAGCAAAGGGCATGGTCTGTATTTACTATCCCCTAAGCCATCGTGTAATACTTTCATAATGGCATAACAAGTATCTAGACCAATAAAATCTGCTAATGTTAAAGGTCCCATAGGTTGGTTTGTTCCTAATTTCATACCTGAATCGATATCTTCTGCGCTAGCAATGCCTTCCATTAAAGTATAAAAAGCTTCATTGATCATGGGCATTAAAATACGATTGATAATAAAACCAGGATAATCTTGAGCACAAACTGTTACTTTTTGCATTTTTTCAGCAAGGGTTTTAGTTATTTGATACGTTTCATCAGAAGTGGCATGCCCTCGGATAATTTCAACTAAATTCATTATGGGCACAGGATTCATAAAATGCATTCCAATAAATTGTGCAGTGCGTTGTGTTGCAGAAGCTAAACGTGTAATGGGCAAACTACTTGTATTGCTTGCAAATATGACATGACTTGGTAACAATTTATCTAATTGGGTAAAAATTTCTTTTTTTAAATTTTCATTTTCATGAATTGCTTCAATGACAAACTGAGCATTTGCCAATTCGTTTAATTGGACTGCTTTTTTTATGCGGCTGAGAATAGCTGGTGGGTGTTCATCTATTTTTCCTTTTTCAAAAAGCTTTGCCAAACTTTTTTCTATACCTTGTATAGCTTTATTTAAACCTTCAGTCCGATTGTCACACAGAATCACTTGAAACCCCGCTTGCGCCGCAACTTGCGCAATGCCACTACCCATTTGTCCAGCACCTATCACTGCTATGGTTTTTACTTCGGAAAGAAGAGTCATGCATACCTCCAAATATTATTAGTAACTTCATTTAGCTTTCATATGGCAATGAAACTATATTGGTTTCATTGGTCTTAGCAAAGAAAGCTGAGAAAAAAAGAGCGCTTGAGTTATTGCCAGAGTTATGTTCAAGTCATAATGATAGATCTATCTTTGCTATAGATTATTTTTGTAAGGACTTCTTCATGGCAATTGCATATCAGGCACCTTTACCAGCACCCTATCCTCTGCTTTCAGAACAAGAAATGCGCAAAAGGATTCAAGCTGTAAGATCTCATTATGGGAAAAAATTAGTTATTCTTGC
>CAYSZE010000089.1:0-17278 GCA_964435255.1 uncultured Oligoflexia bacterium | reverse complement strand
TTTCTTTTTTTTCTTCTAAGCCATTTAGCATATAACAAAATTGTTTTCTTGAATTAATTCTTTGAATATCATACTCTCCATTAGATAATACTCTTACATATGCAACGGCAAATTTATCAGGAGAACTGATAATAAAAACTTTGTCATTTTTATTGTTTTTCTTATAAAAATCTTCTTTAAAAAAAGGATCTAGCTCTTTGATATCTTCTAAATACATGATCTTTTGTTGGGTATCTATAAAACTACCATTCTCTAATTTAAATGCGTACATTGAATTATATACTTTTACTAATTTTATCCGAGCTTCAGACTGTTGCCCTTTTGCTTTAAAAGAAGAAATTTTAGGAAATACAATTAATGCCAAAATTCCGATAAAAGAAATAATACTTATGATTCCAAAAGTACTGTAACCATAATACTTTTTAAAATTTTCTTTATGTTTTATAAAATAGTTCATATTTTACTTCTTAAATCAAATTAACTCACTTATCGCTAATTTTCTTTTTTAAATTAATTCTTTTTTGTTTTTTTTAATTTCTATTTTAATTACAATACTATGAGTTGTATGGCAAAGTGAGTTGGTATCCTCATTCAGTCTTCTACAAGGATGGAAATATGTATCTTAATCCAAAAGTTAGGCTAAGCGGGTGGGTTCTCCCTAATGGCAGTTGGCACGAATGTTTGCCTTGGGAACATATAAAGACTGCCAAAACTATTTCATTTATAATTGATAATAAAGATAATAATTTAAATTTAAAAACATTTTGGGATCATCCTGATGATGAACTCCTTCGCGCTGAATTAGCTAATATCGGAATGATAAAAGTATGTTATACACTGATCGATGCAGATATTATTAATGAAGCACAACTTGTTCAACTTCAGAAATTAGCGCAAAATTTTCCTTTAGATGAAGAAATTGAATTTATTGGTAAAATAAAACTTAAAATACAGGTGCGTTTATTTTTAAAAATCAAAGATCCTAATAGGTTAAATAAATTAACTTAGCTATAATAATTTGACCAGTTTTTTCTAAGACAACCTAAAACTTATTCCGATAGAATATAAAAGAACAAGCAACTATTTATGATAAGGTCAAAATATGACTAGCTTTGAGACCATAGGAATTGAATATAATAAAATAAAAGAAGTCTATTTAAAATATATTAAAGCTTATAAAGAATTGAATAACAACTCTACCAAAGGAGCAACTTCCTTTGCAGATTTTTATTTGTATAGGACTTATACTAGTAAGTATTCAGATCCTCGGAAATTTATGACTAATGTTAATAGATAAAACTTAAGGATAATTTTGTGGATAGTCTGGAAAACTTTTTACTAGAGATTAAAAGTGAAAATTCAGTAGAAGAAGTAGAAAAAAACACCAAAAATTATTATGAAACAATAATTCCTTTTTATAAAAGCACTGGTACTTCAGAGGAATTTAAAGGTGTAGATGACTTTCCCATTACCTGTAGAACATTTCACGCTAAAAATCCGATTGCTAAAGTTATACTCTGCACAGGTTATAATGAGTCTTATTTAAAATATTGTGAATTAATTTATAATTTATATGAATTTGGCATATCTGTTTATTGTTTTGATCACCGTGGACAAGGATTTTCAGGGCGTTTTCCCAAACAAGAAAAAAGAGGGTATGTTGATAAATTTTCAAATTATATAAATGATTTAAGTTACTTTTTTGAACACGTCGCCAGTCATCAAAGCCAATTACCAGTATTTTTATTAGCTCATTCCATGGGTGGTGCTATTACAGCACTTGCTGTTCATGAAAAAAAAATAAATCCTAACGGCATTATTCTTTGTGCCCCCATGTTTGAGATTATGGTTGCTCCTTATCATTTTCTCGAACTCCCTATTTATGCTCTAGCATCTTTATTTTGCAAAGTTAATTTAGAAAAAAAATATGCCGTAGGTCAAACAGACTGTATCCCTTTTCGTCCCTTTGAAGGGAATGATGTAACGCATTGTTTATTTAGATATCAAGTGTGGCGAAAACATATTTCAGAAATAGATGACCTGCAAATCGGCGGCCCCACTTATGGTTGGCTTAAAGAAAGTATTAAAGCTTCAGTTAAAGCAAGAAATATAACAAATATTAGCAATATTCCCGTCCTTCTCTTGCAAGCAGAAGCGGACACAGTTGTGAGAAACTCTGCACAAGATTTGTTTTTAAAAAACAATCCGCACTGTGAGTTTGCAGTACTAGAATTTGCCAAACATGAAATATTGATGGAAACTAACAATATCAGAAATAAAGCTCTAAATTTAATTCAAAATTTTATTATAAAAAGAATAGGAAAATGACTTTTTAGCCCCATACTTACGGGCAAACAGAATGATCATTTCCATAAATTTTATAACCTGATTTACCATTTAAAGTAGTAGGTAAAGCGACATAACCTTCAGCATGATGGCTCGAACCACAGACAGCATGGGTAAAATGCATAATAGCTCCTGCAGCAGATGGTTGAAAGGTTTTACCAGCTTTAGTCGTAGGCGCTGTCGATTTGATATAGTCTCCACAAACAACAACTTTATCTCCCATTTTAATCTGACTTGTCACAGCACCAAATTTAGGTTCATGAACGATTTCAATATATTTAAATGTTTTAGTTGAAGCAGTCGGTTCTAATTGAAGCATG
This sequence comes from uncultured Oligoflexia bacterium, assembly GCA_964435255.1. Classification (GTDB taxonomy): domain Bacteria; phylum Bdellovibrionota_B; class Oligoflexia; order Silvanigrellales; family Silvanigrellaceae; genus Silvanigrella. The sequence goes on along the minus strand of CAYSZE010000089.1, from coordinate 14,612 downwards.
AAACGTTCATGATTCCATTTAAATTCAACCGTTCCCGTATTTGTGCTAATTAAGTCGACTTTATTATAGGGAACGACTGTCCCAATAACAAAACCGCGGTGTAAAGTATTATTTAATACCAAATTATCATTAGTCCAGTTAACAGCTGCATTTGTATCAATAATTTTGCTATTTTTTTGATGATCCAAATCGCAAGCTAATTCAGATATATCATAAAATTCTTTTTGAGGTGGCTTATTTGTCTGCTGACTTGTTTTGTCATTATTTGAATTATTTTCATGACAACTAATTAAAGTAATAGAAAATAGTGCACTCACTACAAATACTTTTAATTTTAAAAACATTGTATTAGTCCTTTTATATTATATAAATTCAATTTAGAATTCAGATAAATTAAATAAAAAACAATAAGTACTAGCTTACAATAACCAAGTCAATATAAATATATAAATGATTACAATGATGTATTTAGCAAATAAGTATAGAAAAAAGTCTAAAATTTATTTAAAAGTAACAAAAAAAGCCAAAAGAAATTTCTTTTGGCTTTTCGTGTTTAACGAGCTGCTAAGCAGTTTAAATTACAGTTTATCTCTGCCCACCTTTTTCCTGATCTCTGTCATACTGAGCTGTTATCAAGTCATATGCAGGTGAAGCTAAAGCCGCATTAGGAACCGCAAAAGCAGAACTGATATTAGTTACAGATTGCTCTACAATTATACCAGGATAAAAGATAATTTCTTCAAATGACACATGAGTGGTTATAACTGTCGTAAATTTTTCAGACGTCGTTGTCATACTAGTAATAGTAGGAACAGATGAAGCCGCTGGTGAACGCCCGCCAACTAAACCTGTAGTCATTTCGCGGATAACATCATCATATTTATCTGCAAATTTGTTAAAATCAACAGCACTGACCCCATTTGCTTTATGACCACCTAAAGCCATTTGCCGTCCACGACCTATAACCTTAGGAACACCACTTTGACCTTTTTCTAAAGTCATATTTACTGTAGTTTTATAAGTTGCTGGCGTTTCTTCAACAAATTTGAAAGAACCCTTAGTATACTTCACTGGACCAGGAACTTTTGTTAGTTTCGAAGAAGAACTTACAAGTGAGCCCATGCCACTGACCGCAGAAACAATTCCTAAAGCTAATGCTGCCCATCCTAACGCACTTGCCGTGTTTGCATAACTTGCAGCTAAATCTTTATCGCCAGCAGCATAGGCTTCATTTGCTTTATGCTCCATGACAGTACTTGCAATTCCTAATGCTCCAGCAGCTACACCCGTAGCTAAAGAAGTTGCAGCTAACCCCGTTTGTATAGGGGCCACAGTTGCTGCAGTTGCTGCCGCAGCCATACTTAAACCACCACCAGTAGCAGATATAGAGGCTCCAAAAGTAACAACTGAAGCCACAATTCCAAGAATAGCAAGGAATATACCAACTCCCATCATTGTATAGGAAGCAGCACTTTCACCTGTCGGGTCAAACTTCATAATGGGGTTATTTTCAGCAAAAGTATAACCATTTAAGCCACCTTTACCAAAAGGAGATTCCATATCGTATTGCATAAAGCGACCAAGAGCAGGATTATAGGCTCTGTAACCTTGTCCTAAGAATTGGTAACCTGATTTACCATCAGTACGTTCACCATTAAATCCTATGCCGCTTACTTTTACTAAACTGCCTTTTTCAACTAAGTTTGATTGTTGACCATAAGGAGTATATGCAAAGTTAACATCTAATAATTTTCTGCCTTCAAATACACGAATGACGCTGTGTGCTTGATCAGTTAAAAAGTATTGATTTTCTTTTCCTGCACTTACTTTACCAATGACACGACCATTAACTTGGAAGTAGCTAGTTATTTCCCCATTAACACTTTCATTTAATACTCGTTTTCCATTGTAGTAAAATTTAGTTTCTTCACCAGAAGCTAAATCTTTTTGGGACGCAAGAATGCCAATACCATTATAACGATATTCAACCACTTTCGCATCTTTTACAAATGATTCTAAGCGATTAAAAGGAGAATAAGTTAATGTATTTCCTTCTCCATCTTTAATAACATTACCATCAGCATCATATTCTAAATTATAATTTTGTGTTCCTTTAGCTGAAACTGTTGAGTAGCTAACTAAACGACTAGGATTATTATCATCATAGTTGTAAGTTACATTTGCAGAATTTCCTTTTTCATATGTTACTTTTGCAGTTTTAATATTATTTAGTGCATCAAATGTATATTCTTCAGATACAATTCCTTGTCCATTTTGATCATTTGCACAAGCTGTACCAGAACACATATAGTTGATTAAGTTGTTATTGCGGTCATATGAATAGGTTTCTCTAGCAGAATATCCAACTCCTGCTTCACCAGTTCTAGTTCGCGATGCAATATTTAAATCTTTTCTATAAGTATAATTATAAGCTAATATATTTTGCCCAATTTCACTTCTATGAGTTAAACTATCTAAATTTCCAATTTCATCATACTCATAGATAGTTTGCGCATTATTTGGTAATATTTTACTCTTAATTCTTGAAAATTTATCGTAAAAATATTGTTCTATTTGACTATTATTAAATTGACTTGCAATAATAAATTCAGTTGCTTCTAATTTACCATTTATCTTATTATAATGATACTTAGTTAAATTCCCTTGGATATCTTTAATACCAATGAGTCCACCTTGCATATCATAGTCATAAGATATTCTTTTACTATCAGGATAAACAACAGAAGCTATACTTCCATCAGAATTATAATTATAATTAGTTATTCCTGTACTGTCTTTCATTGCAGTAACTTTTAACGTATTCAAGTCATATGTAAAATTAGTTGTATATTTACCGTTTGAATCTCCAACAACTTCTTTTTTAGACAACAAGTTAAAAGGAGTATAAGTATACTTAATTACTTTTCCAGAACGAATAGTTTCAGAAGATAAATTACCAAATACATCATAAGAATATTTAATAGATTTTCCAGTTGGATCAATATCTCTAACTACTAAACCTCTTTCATTATATTCTCTAGCACCAATCACTAATTCTTTGCCGCTTGCTAACTGAACAGATTTTTTTGTCACTTTGTCAGAGAACATTTCATCATATTCATATTTAATTTTACGACCATCAGCATATTGCTCTTCTAATTTTTGACCTAATACGTTATTTGCAAATTTTAAAATATTACCATTAACATCTTTTTGTTCAGAAAGATTACCAAAAGCATCATATTTTAAACTACTTTCATTAAATAACGCTCCACTTTTTGTAAAAATCTGATTTCTAATAGGTTTTTTAAATTCATTAAAAGTAACTAAACTAGCTACAGATTTTTCACCATCTTGTGCTAACATATAACTTGACTGAGTTCTGTTAACATCATTATATTCAGTAATTTTTGTCTCACCGCTTGGTGAAGTTACAGCAATTTCTCTACCAGCAACATCATATTTATAATTAGATGTCAATTGATAACGATTTCCTTGCGCATCATTATTATAAATTGTTTCTTTAATTTTTTGTCCAGTTAGACCAAATTCAATAGATTTTACTTTTTCTAATTTTCCTGTTTGATTATTTTCTTTTTGTATTTCTATTTCTCGTCCAAGAGAATCATAAATAGCAACAGTTTTATAACCATTTGGCGCTTGAGTTATTAATGAACTTGTTCCATACCCACCAAAAGTTGAGTCATTTACTTTATAAGTATATGTTCTGCTTAAAGCAACAGGACTTGCTTGCGATTTTAAAGTTTCTTGCGTTTTACGTCCTAAGACATCATATAGAGAAGAAACTTCTATGCCGCTTCTTTCTACAACTTTTTCATCTAATTTTGTGTAAGCATTTTTAGTAATAGAATCACTAAATAAGAATGTTCCTTTAGCTGCATAATAAGAGTTTTGAATAATATTCTGAGAATTATTTACTAAATAATTCTTCTGTCTTTGAACAATTTTACATTTTCCATTAGCGGAGGAATAAAGTTTCGTTATTGTTGGTAATGCAAAAGGTTTAACTGATTTTGCATCAGCAGCAACTTCATATTTATGCAGTTCTGTTTTATAAACTTTACCACAAGAATCATCAGTAACTGCACATATGTTATCACTTATTTTGAAGATTCTGGCTTTTAATCTTTGGAAATTATTTCCTTGCGCATTTTTAGCAGGTTCATAAACATAATCAATGATTTTGCTACCACCACCATTAATAGATTTTTCTACTTCACGGATAGGGAAATGAACTATATTGTTAAATGTTTTATCAGCAGGAAGATAAGTATATTCTTTAACAATTCCTGTAAAATCTTGTGTTCTTAAAACATTTCCATAATCATCATATTCTTGTTTTGTTACTTCAGAACGTCTTGAACCATTCGCATAAAAAGTTGTTTTAATTTCTTTTGGAAAACTATATGTAGCAGAAAGATTATCAAAGCTTTTATTTAACCAATCAGAATATGAAAATTCTTTAATAGTTAAAAATTCACCATTCAATTTTACAGTTTCTTTAATCATTTGGTGAAAGTGATTATAAAATCTTTCAGTAGAAGAGGTTTGATTATCAGGAGCTTTTTTTGTTTCTAAAGTTGAGTAAGTGTAACTATTAGGTGTAAAAAACAAAGCATCTTCACCATCTTTATAACCAGTAAAGCCTTTAGCTAAATAATTTGTATTTGTACTTTGGTAATAACTATAGCTAACTTCTTCTTCGTTATTTTCAGTTTTTGGTAACGAAATTGTTTTAATTTTTGCCACAGCAGGAGCAGCTGTTCCTTTTTTAGCAGCTTCTAAACCACCTGCCAAATAAGAGACATTAATAACAGTTCCCGTTGGGTAAAAAACGCTAGTTACTAAACTATCTGATGGAAAGGCTTTTTCCACAGGTGCTTTATAATCAAATTTTACTTCTTGTCCTATTGGATCAATGATAGAAGACAGAATGTTACCAGCAGCAAACTTTTTAATAACAGTAACTGCTTTTTCACTTCCTAAATTTCTAACAAATTGCACTTCAGTATCTGAAGGATAATTGATTTCTAATTTTTTTAAGTCATTCCCATTTACTGGGTTTTTATAAACAATGCTATTTAATCTGTTGCCTTTTTCATAGATAAAATCGGCACTAAATCCTTGGACATTTGTCACTTTACGCAAATTTCCAAATGCTCTATCGATTAACTCAACTCTACCATCTTTATAAGTAAGTGTAATAAAGTCAGAACCTAACTTAACATCTAAGTCTTTAAGCTTATAATATTTAAGCTTGCCTTTCCCAAGGTCTAATTTATATCCACCACCGCTCGCTAAACTCAACATCCCCGTCTTTGTGTCATAATGGGATAAGTTTAGGCTCCAACCTTTACCTAAGCTAAAAGCATTGGCAAAAGAAGTAGATGTATACTTTAAAGAAAGGGAAATTTCAGGGTCTTCAAAGCCATTCCCTGTAATTTCTCCAATTTTATAAGAAATAGAAAACCCCCCAGTACGTGGATCAACAGTCTGGGACAATGATTTAAAGTTGTATGCATCACTATAAGGTGAAGAATCTGAAGAGCCTTGCTCTCCCGCACCTTGGGCTCTAGCTTGACCCGCACCTGCATTTAAAGCCGCATTTTTGCTTACTTTCCCATTGCCAACAACTTCTTTAGAGGAGTTGTAAACCACGGAAGTCAACTTTGAAATGCTATTCGCATAAACGTAGGATTGAAATGTATTGGATAACATTAAACCACTGCTTAATAAAGCAGTAATTCTTGTAAATACATGATTTCTCTTCATATTTCACCTATTTCGTTAAGAATAAAAACTCAATTTTTACTAATAAAATCAATAAAAAAGACTCTTATTCATAAAACAAATAGGATTACAATTTGATGATTCCGCTATTAAATAATTTTCATAATTAAAGTTAAATCAATAAAATTAAGATGTTTTAAGAGTATAAAATTATAAGAAATTAATATTATTGCATAATTCGCTCAATCCGAACGGCGATTTCGGTCAAAGCGACCGATAAAAATCCAAGAGGAGATACTGGCAAGTATCTGGTTGAACAATTCAAGCCTCAATAGTCTTCTCATTTTGACTTTTGATTTTCCTATGAGACTCACCTTTTAATTCGACTCTGATAGCAGAATGTACAATTCTATCCAAGATAGCGTCTGCAATAGTGGAATTTGGCATAAGAGAATGCCATTTACCTACTGGAGTTTGGCTAACAAAAACAGTACAAGAATTTTCATTTCTAGCTGCAATTAATTCGAAAAAATATTTTTGTTCATTTTCTGAAATGGATTGTAAAGCCCAATCATCAATAATTAGAACTTGATATTTTTCTAACCTTGCAAGAAAGAGCTTAAAACTTCCATCAGCAGCAGCAAAAAGAAGTTCAGATAAAAGAGCTTGGGTTCTGTAATATCTTGCCTTAAAATTATTTCTACAAGCTTTTTCGGCTAAACTAGTTGAGAAGAAAGTTTTTCCACTTCCAGTAGGCCCAACTACTATTACATCTTTTTTATCCAAGATCCACTTGGTAGAAGTAAAATTTTTTAATAAATTAGAATCAATTCCTCGTTGAGGATCTAATTTAATATCTTCAAGACTAGCCTTTAATTTTAACTTAGCATCAATAAGTTTTCTTTGAATGGCTTTATTTTCTCTAAATATAACTTCTCTTTCAAGCAATATCGATAATCTATCAATGAAACTCATTTCATTATATGCTTTTGATTCCATTTGTTCTTCCAGTGCAGTTTTAAATCCTGAAAGATTAATTTTAGCCATTAAGTCATAAATTTGTGCATTTAACATTATAAAATAGTCCTTTAATTAAAATAAGAAGAACCTCTAATATTTTCATGATCTATAATCTTAGCTTTAGAGTTTTTTCTTTCTTCTGGAAGCTCAACTTTATCTAAATTATTTTTTAGAATATTTCTTATTGATTTAAAGCTTATGTCACCATAATGTATTGCCCTCTTACATGCTGCATTTACCCTTGCGTCAGAATATGTTTTTGCGAATCTAAAAATGCCTAATGCAGCTCTAAAACCTTGCTGAGGATGTTCGTATTTATCTAGAAGTAATTCTATAAACACTTCAACTTCTGTACCAACTGTTTTAGCCCAATTTAACATTCTATCTGGAGTCCATTCTTTTTGTTCTTTGTGTGATAATGGCATGTGTTCAGATATTGTTGAATGTTTACCAATTGAATAAGCTCTAGGATGAATTGCAATTCGTTTTCCTAAATAGAATATTTCTACCATGCTACGTGTCGAACGAATTTCAACTTTTTCATGAATATGTTTATGTGGAACGCTATAGTAATGCCTTTCAAATTCAACGTGGTAATCAATATTTACTTTTGCATGTTTCCACTCTGCAAGTTCATACATATAATCTGGTAAACTTCTTAAAACAGGCTTTTCATACTTCTCAAAAAGTTCTTTTCTTGATACTCCTAAATGCCGCATTGTTTTTGAATTTAATGCGTTTAGAAGTGGTAATATGGCTTGATTAATTTCTTCAACTGATGAAAAAGTTTGTTTTCTCATTCTTGCTAGTATCCAACGTTGTGCAATCTGAACACCAACTTCTACTTTAGATTTATCTTTAGGTTTTCTAGAACGTGTTGGAATAACTGCGACTGAATAATACTGTGCAAATTCACGATAAGATGGATTTAAATCTGGTTCGTATTTGCAAGCTGAATGTACCGCCGCCTTTAAATTATCTGGTACAATTACCTTTGGGATACCACCAAAATATTCTAGCATTTTATTATTTGCATGAATCCAATCTTTTTTATTTTGTGACTTAACTGCTATAGCAAAAGTATAATTTGAAGCTCCTAAAACGCCTACAAATATTTCTGCATATTTTATTTCTCCCGTTGTTGGATCGAAATATTCTTGTTTTAATCCTGAAAAATCGACAAATACTTTCTCTCCTGCAATGTGGTTTTGTCTCATAGAAATATTAGATTGCTTTGCCCATTTTTTATATCTCACACAAAACTGTGTGTACTGCAATCCGTCAGGATATTGCTCTTTATATTCAAGCCAAAGCATTTGCAAAGTAACGCCTTTGCGCATTAATTCATTTTTAATATATACCCAGTCTGGTAAATTATTATTTATATTTTTACTTTTTTCTTTCTCTGGGAAAAGAATATTTTCTATTTCTTCTTCTGATAATGAAGAAAAAATATCCATATTTAACTTTGAAATTTCAGCTCGTCTAATAACATCATAAGCAGTAGCTTTTCCTACACATGCACCTTTAGCACAGTTTTCAATACTAAAGCCTTCTTTAAATCTGAGTCTTAATATCTCTATGACTTTCTTCATGCTTATTCTTTTCCGCACCGTATACCCCTCTTACCCTTATTAAAAAACAAGGTAGAGTTAGTATCAGTTGCTTATATAACAAGCAGTATCCCTCGGTCGCTTTTCTCCGAATTCGGCGGTCGGAATGCCGAATTCAACGGTCGGATTCACCGTTTTGCTCGGTCGCTTTGCCGTTTTAAGCGGTCGGATTCAACCGAAATCGACGGTCGGTTTCGACCGAATTACGCATATTATTACTAAATCATAAATAGCGGAATTGTTTTAGAAATCGTTTTTACTAAAGTCATCACTTCCTCTTTAGACAACCCCAATCGTTCAATCATCATAGGATGAATTTTTAATTCTGTATGATAATTTTCATACCCACATGAAAAGCGATGGGCAAGAATATCAGACAGTTCCAATATATTTAATTCTTTATTTAAATAGTCAACCCGATAAGGCCGCATTTTTTCTTTTGTATGATGATGACGAATTAAATTTAAAACATTTTGATTAAATCCCCAAGATTGAATCAAATCTGCCCCTAAAATATCATGTGTCATTATTTGTAACTTTGTTTCTGCATTATAAAAATTAATTTTACTGCTATTACAACAATTCACAACATCCTGCATAATGTCCCTTTGCATAACAGCACGGGCTAGCAATCCAACATCATGAAAAGCTCCTGCCAACATAAGATCATTTGCTGTTGATAGATTTAAAGATTTAGCTATTTCAAAAGAAAATTTAGACACACAAACGGAATGAAGGTTAAATTTTTTTAAGCTAAAAAAACCAATATCCTCAAATTTTGGAAATTTACTATAATATTCAGATGTTAAGAGTACGGTTAAGTTAACAATCCCCAAACGAATTATAGCCTGTTTTAAATCATCGGTAATTTGACCTTTACTGTAATGCTGAGTATTAGCAATATCTAAAACCTTCTTATACATACTAAGATCTTTGGCAATTTTGTCTGTGATATATTCATAAGAAATTTCATTCTTATAAATTGAAGATAAACAGCTCACAATATTTTCACTTAAAGAAGGTAGGACAAAAGTACCAGTATTACTTTTCATAAAATATATTTCTCACATAATAAATTTTAGATAAATTCTTACAAATTATACCTCTAAACAGAATAGAAAAAAAGCATTTAAGAATCTTCTTTTACATCAGCTATTTTAAGCAAATATAATTATAATTTTTTTATATATTTAATTAATTTTAATAATATTTTTTAGATATTTTACATTTAAAAATAAATAATATAAAAATCATACAAATACATTTACTAATTTAGATGTATACATATTTTTTAACTATGGAGATTTATATGAAAAAACCAATAATAATAATGCTTACTGGCGTCTTCTTGCTTTTAATATTATGGCCTTTTTCAGACAAAATTGCTTACTATTTTTTAAACAAAAATTCAGAAATGATTCAGAATAAAAATAATGATCTTTTATTTTATAAACACTCGAAAAACCACACTTTTGCAGATGGTTATAAAGTAAAGTTAAACATCCTTGAAAATAACGATATAAAACATATAGTTGCAAAAAGCTTTAAAAATACACCTGAAATATTAAGAGGCTATCTTGGCAGTGCCAAATTAACGGAAGATGAAATAATCGAAAAAATATCACGCCTTGAAAATATAAACTTTTTTAAAGTAATAGAATATAACGACAATGAAGTCCTTTTAGGAGAACCAGGAAAGGAATTTTTTTACTTATCATATTCAATTCAAACAGAAAATAAGATAAAGTATTTATATCTTCGTTCAAGTACAAATTACTGGTATATTAGTATTATTAAGCCATTTCACGTTTATTTTATGATGAGTTTTTTGAAGTTTGCAAAATAAAAAACTCCTAAGAATATCAAATATATCCTTAGGAGAGACAGTCATTATGTTTTTTTATTTAGAAAAATCAAAGGTATTAGATACATTATCTATATAATTAATGATTAAACCCTCTTTAAATCTATCAATATTAATAACAGGTCTTGGCAATGCTAAGAAATAGTTTACTTGTTCTAATATTGACTGATCTGTAGGAGCCATCAAATAAGGATTCAAATCTTCAGCTAAAAACTCAGAATTTGTTGTTGGTTTCGTTCCATTGAAATAAGACAATCCTAATTGTTCTAACAGTTTGTTATTTTCTCTTTCCCATTCATATAAACCAAATGCTCTAACAAAAGGGATTGATGTATTTATAATTTCTGCTGTACTTGCTCCACCAGCTTTAGAAACCAAAACGTCCGAACCTTTATAGACATGTGGCATTTCTGTTTCATAATCTAATCTAGGAAGAATTTTAAAAGTTATTTTATTAGGAATGACATTCGCATCAGTTTCCATATCAATGCTTTTATCTGTTATTACATACTGGCCATTTGCAACCAAATAACTATTAATTCCATTTATGACATTTTCTTTACCAGCAGAAAGTACTGCTACTTCTATTTTCTTGTCAATTTTATTAGAAATTCGAAGAAACTGTTTAATAGAACTTAACATAGCACTTACATTTGGAGCACCACCCATCGCTAAAGTAACTATTTTTCGATCTGTAGCTTGAGATACTCCTAAAAATTTTCTGCTAGCTAATGAATCTGTAATGTCAATAGGGGGAACAAATGATTCAGAAGATGGAAAAGGTAAATATTCAAATACTTCTAATTCATTCATTATATCTTTGAATTTTGAAGTAGAAAAATCTCCAAATATTTTTCTTCTAATTATTTCAGAACGAGTATTGTAGATTTTTGTTTCCCATAAGTTATTACTAACATTAGAGCGAACCATAGTTCTAAAAAACCCTTGATACTCATTTGTTGGTACCCAATATTTTACTAACTTCGGATTTAAATGATTTAACTCAAACCACTGATTTTGTGGAAATTCATAATCAGTTACCAATATTCTCAAAGGAATATTTAACATATATGAAAAAGATGTAATTTGAGGTATATGGTGAACTGTTGAAATAATAAAATCAACATTGTCATTTTTTAATTTTTTATACAAATCACCGTAACGATTATAAGGACGATATTCTGTTAACTTTGAGTTCAAAATATATAGTAAGTCATTTTTCTCAAAATTACCTTCATTAACATAAACGTCATTATATATTTTACAAGCATGATATCCCACTTCTTTACCACTCACATCATGTCTTGTCATCATATATAATGTATCTGGGAAGTCAGTACACTCATCTAATTTTACTATATTATATTTTGCATCATTTTTTATAGATTGTATTATTGCTTGCGCCGCTGAATGATGCCCACCACCGTAAGGACCTGAAATAATAGCTATATTATTTATTTTCCCTGTATTATTAATATGTGGTTTATAGTAAGAATTAATTTCATTAACAAAATCTATAAAACTTTTTTTATTTGATGAATTTTTTATGAACAAATTATTCAAAACAGTATAAATTTCAAACTTTTTTAAAAGTTCTTCTGGCTCCATAGTTAAGTAATTTGAATATTTGTATAAAAACCATTCAAAAGACTCTCTTAATTTATCATCAGTTTTAACAACTGGAAAAATATGCTTGTAATAAGCATTTGCTACTATTTTACCTTTATCATGGTTTGCATAACTTAATGATAAATCTTTTTCAAGTAAAGAGTTATATTTAAAAAATGAATACAATTTATTATCTTGAGAAATAATATTATGCTTGTCATCAAAATTTAAATATATTCCATAAGAATTATATTTACCCTTATATTTATTATATAACTGCTCAGTATTTAATGACTGAGTTTCAATCCACAAATTTTTATTAACAATTTTTCCTGGACTTGGAAAATCAACTAAAAATGTTTTACTTTGGTTTGCAGGAGTAATCTCTCCTGTTACAGAGTTTGAGCTTTTATTACAGCCAACTAAAAAAACAACAGTAAAAATTATAGTAATTATTTTATTTATCATATTAATTTTCTTTATTATAAGATAGTTTAGCTATTAAAATAGCTAAACTAATAATTAAATTTATCAGGCAGATAAAAATAAATTGAAGAGAATCAGAAATTACTTAGTTAAAGTAATAGAAACAGGAGATTCAGAAGTACCTGGAGTATTTGAGCAATTAATTAACTCAGAAGATATAGTACCTTTAATAACTAAAGTATTATTGTCTACTTTATTGTAGTCACCATCTAAATTGAAGATTTCTAAATAAGCTTTTTCATCAAATGTAGCTACATGTTTACGAATTGCATCTGTCTCATCTTTCCATTCAGCTGCATTTGTTGTATCCGCTGCAAAGTTAAGTTTACTTCCTGAAACTGATAAATTAGCATTAGATGTAATAATTACGTTAACTAATGAACCAGGAGATGTAACTGGACCATAAATAGATGGATATGGATTTACAGAGTAAGGGCTGTATGGATTATATGGATTGTATGGATTGTATGGATTTAAACTTCCATCTGCTTCTTCATAAGCTTGTGTACTTATAACAAGTTTACTTGGGTTACCATCTACAAAATTGTAAACAATTTTTGAACCATTTGTTGATGCAAATGCTCTTACGGTACCATCAGCACAAGTAGCTTTACTTACTGTCCAAGAGTGAAAAATATCTTTTTGGTCAGCAGCTGCTTGAGCTGAATTTTTGTCTGATGAAGAGCTACTACCACAGGAAGTAACTACAAAATTAATTGCAGACAAAGTTAAAATTAATGCGTTCTTATTTATCATAATTATTCTTCTCCTTTTAAAACAAACAAGACCCTTTAGATATTATATTTTAATTTAATTGTAAACATTTTTTTATCAATTATTAATATTTATTCTTATATTATATATATAAATATGATTTTATTATAAAATATTTATTATTTTTAATTTATTATTAGCAAACATAATATGCAAATAAAAAGAACTATTAACACGTATTTAAAATAATACTATTATTAGCAAAAACAAATAAATTTATTTTATTAGTATTTTTTTTTATATATATTCATTATTATCTATAATAACATTTGGTTAAATAATATTTTACAAAAAATCAGCAATTATATTAAATTTAACATTTTTATCTAATATATAAACAAATTACACTCTAAATTCATAATCTAGAGCTAGAAATAAAATAGCTTTATTTCTACATAAATATAATTATTCAATATTTTTAATATGTTACATAAATATAAGTATTTACACTTATTTAATATACAAAACCTCAACAAACTAGTTCAATAAATAATTCAAATTTTAAATATTATCTATATATACTAGTATTTTAAATAATGTATATAAAATTTATCTTTCAAATATCTCTGCTACATAATGGATTATTTAATAACTTATTTAATCATTGAAAAAAATAATAAATATTTTAAAATTAATCAGTAAATATATAAAATACACATTATCCAATAAAACAAATGCAAAGTAATTTAATATAATAAAAAAAATAGTTGATATTTATTACTTTATATCGTAATAATTTTTTTTATTTTCCAGTAGTAATTTTCTATTTACTATTTTTTCAGGTTTTTAATTCAAGAGTCTATTTCATGAAACAATTTTTTTCTTTAAATTTATTAGCTATTTCTGCTATTTATTCTTGTACAAATAGCAACAATGAAACAAATCAAACCAAACAAACTCAACCTTCAGTTGAAAAAGCCAGCTGTAACTCCAGTAATCAATATTACTTAAGAAGCTGGGATGGAAAGTATTTACTCAATAGTAATTTTACTTTTTCTGAAAAAGGAAAAAAAGCTGAATTTTGTTTAGATACTAATAAAAATAACACTTTTTTAGTATTAAATGAAAAATATTTTGGTATTAACAAAGAAAACAAAAATATAATTACAAGTTTCAATAAAGCAGATATCTCAGACGTAACTATAAATACAAATAAAGATGGTAGCAGCACTCTAGTATCTAATAATAACTATTTTTTCAGTACTAACGGAAAAAACTTAGTTATTAACAAAGACAAAAATGATTTTAAAAATGTCTTTTATTTAATCCAGAGTAACAATAAAGCAATAATCAATAATAATAGATGTTATTATATCAAAAAGAATGATAAATATATTGCTACAAAAGCTCACTCTACTTCATTTTATCTTTCTAATTCTAAAAATGACAATTCTATCTTTTGTTTCTACAACACCCACAACAACTTTAGAATTTCCAGCGCCGTTGATGCTTCCTATATTACCGCCGCTTCCGATTTAAGCGTTGGAAAAGTTAAT
>CAYSZE010000088.1:0-6305 GCA_964435255.1 uncultured Oligoflexia bacterium | reverse complement strand
CCAATTATTTCATTACTTCCAGAATATACAGTTCCTATCCATTCTTTTTCTTTTAAATGTTTTGGAATTTTTTTATAATACATTTTTGCGAGTTTAGGATTATACTCTAGTTTAAAGCGTTTTGTTCCCCATGTTGTGTTTACATGATTGGAATTAAAAATATCCTCATTTACAGATTTATAAACTTTCGATAACTTTTCTAATTCTTTACTACTAATAGCAGCTTGAATAAATTTTCTAAAGTTTAAATTATTTCCCAATTCATTAGCATTTACAAATGTGAGCCCCAATTGTAGCACAGGATCTTTGGTATAAAATGATTTAAAACCAGGGTGGATATCAATAACACTTAAATCATATACAACTCCTTCTTTGACTTCTGTATAAATATTTAATTCATCAACAGCTTCTGTTAAAGACTGATCAAACTTTTGTAACCGCATAAAACCATTTTGAAAGCCAGGTTCGAGCACTTTGTAAGGTCCTACACCAACAGGATATTTCTTCCAATCTAACAAATTGTCTTTTAATTCTTCCATCGGCACTAAAGAAAACCGCCAGTTCGTAAACTTATACAAAAAGTCAGGATCAGAGGTTTCTAATTTTATTCTTAATTTATTTGGATATTCTTGCTTTATACCAGCTACAATTCCTCTTTCATATTTTTTTATTCCTAACTCCGAAATTTTATCAATCCCAATAACAGTCCCTAAGAAGCCTTTTCTTAGTACACTTCCAGCAGCATAATGATGTCTTAATATCGAAAATTCTAAGTCATCTAATGTTGCCAAACGATTATTATGGAAATATAAATTTTCTTTCATTTCTAATACATATTCTTGATTAAGATAATCAAAATATGCATTTTTTAAGGTTTTTGGATATATAGCTTCATCTTTAACATCTAAGAGTGTACCTAACACTTGGGTTAAAACCGTTTCTTTAGCATTATTAGGAGCATTGTTTTCAAAAGGAATACAAAGACAATCATATATCATTAAGTTTAAATTATTTTTACTAAAAGCCGATACAGAAATTATAATTTGCAAAATAAGAACACATATTAGTTTTAACATAGCTCCTCCTTCAGAAAATAATTTTTAGTACTTAAAAAATATTTAAATAGCTAATTTTTTAAGCATAAATAATTAACATTAAATGTAATTTTTTTTATCAAAATAATTAATAAATATTTTGCATAAATAGAAATCGAGAAAAAAAATATAGCTAATACTGAAAACATTCTAATCAGCATGAATCTACCCTATAGCTATATTGTTTATAACTTCTTAAAAGAAAGACTAAAAAACATGTAAAAGAAAAATATTTATCTAAAAAATATGTAAAATATCTTTTGAGCTGCAATACACTTAATGGCAAAATTTCTTTTTTTTATAAAAGAAATTTTAAATATTTATTATCACTTTTTTAGATTTTTTCAAATTAATATTATGATATTTTATAAAATCAAATTTATAAGTTATGGTACTCTTTTGGGTTTAGTTTAGCTTTACATAAACTTACTTTATTTTAGTTTTCTGCCTGAATATCTTCACTAAACTTTGATAAAAGAAATTTCAGGTATTTTGATAGACATAAGGGCTTTAATATAAAAAAATCAACTTTATTGGTGCTTTGTAGTTTTTTTAAATCACTCGTTAAAAATCTATTAGTATGGATACAAACTTTGCTCTCTGAATAGTCGGATATTATTTTTAAAAAATCAAAACCATTATATTCTACATCATTCAAATCGATATCAATTATAAAATAATCAAATTGTTGTTTTCTCAATTCCTTAACAGCAGTATTGACATTACTATGATAAATAATATTAAAATAATTCATAACTTCACTTATTTTGTTTTCTAGTGATTTCAGGTAATTTAAATACCCATCATCATCATCCAGTATTAAAATATTAAATTTATTTTTCACTTGTTTTGCTAAATGCATTTTTATTTTTGCTAACAAAAATTCTTGTTCTTTATCTAAGGTTATAGCTTGGGACTCTTTTATGGCTAGAAACTCTTTACTATTTTCTGGTAAATTTATTTCAAAGTTATCTTCTTCAAAATTATTTACAGGAATCTTAATAATAAATTCAACTCCTTTTAATTTATCTGATTTACACTCAACTTCACCTTTGTGTTCATGTAAAATTTTTTTTACAATAGCAAGCCCTAGCCCCGTTCCTTTAGACTTTCCCTTTGTATAAAATAAATCGAATATTTTATCTAATTCATTCTCGGGTATATATGAATCAGAATTTCCTATTATAATTTCTAAATAGAGTTCTTTTTTTAACTCTACTTCATTTGTTGTTATCCATATTTTTCCATTTTTATACCCTATTGCCTCTATAGCATTTGATATAATGTTTATAAAAACTCTTTCTATTTTTTGTCTATCTGCATACATTTTAAATTTATGTTTGAAAAAATACTCAATTTTTATGTTTATATTTTTATTTATTTCAAAACATGACTTCAAACAAGAATACAGCATATTTTTTATATTTAATCCGATCTTATTAAGAGAGATTTCTCTACCTAAAGTCATAATATCATTCAGGTAGTTTTCCATTCGCATAACATCTTTATTTGTGGCCTCGGAAATACTAGGTAATATTTCAATTATCTCTTGATAATTTTTAGCATTTCTAAAATATGAAATTGCCATTTTTAACCGTGAAAAAGGTTGACGCAAGTCATGTGCTAGCATCTGAATAGTTGAAGTAATCGCTGATAATTCAACTATTTTTAGTTTATTTTTTTCCGAAAGCTCTATCTCTTTTTGATAAAAAATTAATTTATTATACAATTCATAAAACTCATCAAACTGTAAATTTATTTGATTTCTTACTTCACCCTTATTTAAAAGATATTTTTCAATTTCAAAAATAGGCTGTGACACTTTTTCATATAAATTTTTGATTTGTTTATTAATAAAAATAAACAAAATAAGCATTATTATAAAAACAATAATATATATAAAAATTAATAATAAATAATTAAACTCTTTTAAATAATAAAGTTTTGCTATAACAGTATTCCCATATTTTATTTCTTTCACTTGTACAACATAAATATTTTTTTCAAAAAAAACAAAATTTAAAAATGTAAAAGAATTATTATTCTTTAAAATATATTTCCCTATACTATTTATTTCTACCTCTATATTGTTTTTATTAAAAACAAATAAACTTAATTGTACAAATTCATTACTATGAATTAAAGAAGAAAATTCTCTTTGTATAGTAAAATGATCGCCAATAACAATAGAATTACTTAGGCCAACATTTATAGACGAAATTATTATTTTAGGTAATTTAAAATATATAACCCAAATTATTATAAAGTATATTGTAGAGAATAATATAAATATTAATGATATAAAAACTACTGCTTTTTTATATGAATTCTTAATAACGAATTCTTTTAAAGAAACCACTTATTCCTCATTTTTATATTTATTGCATTAAAAATATCTATAAAATTTGTTTTTTAAAATAATTATCTATATTATAGATTTATCTAAAAACCCATAATATATATCATTTAAATTTATAAAAGACTATTTATTTAACCATCAATTATTTTTTTACACAATTATTTTCGTCTAAGTTAATTTCTTTCTATATAATTAAATCAATTCAAATATTTATAAAAAAAATGTGGGATAAAATGAATTATCCCACACTCTTAAAAAACATATCAACCTATTTACTAGCTTTCAATAAATGCTTTTAATTTCTTAGAACGGCTCGGGTGACGCAGCTTACGTAACGCTTTTGCTTCAATCTGGCGGATACGTTCACGAGTCACATCAAAACTTTGTCCCACTTCTTCCAAAGTATGATCGGTTTTTTCGCCAATGCCAAAACGCATCCGTAAAACCTTTTCTTCCCTTGAAGTAAGAGTTGCTAAGACTTTTTTAGTCTGTTCAGACAAACTTTGATTCGCAACAATGTCGATAGGAGCCCCATGTGCTTTATCTTCCAAGAAATCACCATAATGATTGTCTTCTTCCTCACCAATAGGAGCTTCGAGCGAAATAGGTTCACGAGCTATTTTCATAACTTTCCGCACTTTTTCGATACTCATGTCCATACGCTGCGCAATTTCTTCTGGAGTAGGCTCACGTCCCATTTCTTGAACCAATTGACGGCTTGTACGAACCATTTTATTTATAGTTTCTATCATATGCACAGGAATACGAATGGTCCGCGCCTGATCGGCAATAGCACGGGTTATAGCCTGCCTGATCCACCAAGTCGCATAAGTACTAAATTTATAACCACGGCGGTATTCAAATTTTTCCACTGCTTTCATTAAACCTATGTTACCTTCTTGGATAAGATCCAAAAACTGCAAACCACGGTTCATATATTTTTTAGCAATTGATACAACCAATCGTAAGTTTGCTTCGATCAATTCTCGTTTAGCTTCTTCAGCAAACCGATTGGCATTGCTAATAACTTGATACTTAATAGCAATTTCACTGCGGCTTAAAAAACAAGCTTGTTCGCTCATCAAGATAGAATTATGCGCAGATAAATAGGTGTTTTTAAAGTTTTCACAATCTCTTTCAGTTAAAAAATTAACTTCAATGGGACGGGCTGCATTAGAATTACAATAAGCAGCTAACCGTGCTTCATCTAATCTTGTCCGCACTTTTACTTTATTAATTTCTTTCATGCAGTCTGAAACAATTTTTGCGTGCGTATCTAACTCGGTAACAATTTGTTGAATAATACGGCGATTAATGTTGATTTCTTTAACTATTTCAAACATTTGATTACGCGATTCAAGTAAAATTTCGCGTTCATGTGCTGATAATTTGTCTAAGCCCTGTAACCCATATTTATCTTCAATTTCAATGACTGTTTTCGCTAATTTCATAAAACTTTCGACAAGAACACGAACCCTTTGCGACTGTCCTTCATCGTTAGCTTGATCCTGCTCGTCATCAAAACCTTTAACTAAATTTTTAGCTTTTATAATGCCATCAATAAATTTCTGCCCAATATCACACATGTGATTAATACCAATGCGTAATGAGACAAGATGCTCTAGCAGTTTATTTTCTTCATTCTCTATTTTTTTTGCAATTTCAACTTCGCCATCACGAGATAACAAAGCAACTTGACCCATTTTTCTTAAATAAACACGAACAGGATCATTGCTACGCGCTGAGGCATCGAGTTCTTCTTCCTCTCCACCGAGATCGGCACCAAATTCTTCAGCAGCGAGAAAATCATCTTCTGGCAGAGCTGTTGTATCTTCAGCATCGAGATCGACGTCGCCAAGAAGATCATCATCTTCTTCCATACTAAATTCATCGGGCTCATCGTCTATTGCAGCTTCCTCAAAACCTTCATCTTCTTCACCTTCAGCGCCTTTAGCATTTTTAGCTTTAGTCCCTTTTTTCCCGCCTTCAATTTTAAGGGAATCTTTCTTTTTATTAGCTTTCATATCTTGCTTTTCATCGGCAAGATCGTCTGCTCCAAGTGCTTTAGCATCCTTCTTTGCGGCAGCAGTTTTCTCTGTTTTTTCTGCTGCCACAGATTTAGCGCTTTTCTTATCCTTTGATAGAGAGGCTTTACTGGCTTCTGCGGTCTGCACCATTTTGGATTTTGTTTTTCCCGCTTCAAGAGCGCCTGCTGAAGTTAGTTTTTTTTCTGCATCATGGCTTATAGAATGGCCATCTGCAGCCTCTTTTTCTATCTTTTTCTTGATAACAATAGATTTACCATCAAGTGTTTTTGTAGAAATTGCCACTTTACTCACAACAGCTTTCGCCATTTTTGGATCTTTGTCTTTTTTGACTGGTTGTGAAGGCATAGAGTCATCTAAATTTTGTTGAGTCGTTTTTTTCGTAGCCATAAGATCTTTAATACTTTTTTCTACCTTAGAAGTTAATGTTTTCTCTCTCTCAATCCCACTCGATTTATGCTCAGGAGTAGATTTATTAATAGAGGGCTTTAATTCTTTTTCCATCTTAACTGCAGAGGATTTTTTAGCATCTGTTTCAGAATGATTCTGTTCATCTTTTTTTTCTTGATGATCATGGGCTTTTGAAGCAGAGTGTTTTTTTATAAATTTCCACTTTACTCACAACATCTTTCTCCATTTTTTGATCTTTTTCTTTTTTGACTTTTTGTGAATGCATATATTCATCTAAATTTTTTTTATTCTTTTTTTTCGTATCCATAAGATCTTTAATACTTTTTTCTACCTTATAATTTAATTTTTTCTCTCTCTCAATCCCACTCTATTTATGCTCAGGAGTAGATTTATTAA
>CAYSZE010000087.1:0-9372 GCA_964435255.1 uncultured Oligoflexia bacterium | reverse complement strand
GGTAGATAATATTTACTCTGACGAATTTATAGCAAATAAAAATCATGTTCAAATAGCTAGAGAAAATGATATAATAATAGTTTTTCCAGCTACAGCTAATATATTAGGTTTAGCAGCGAATGGGATAGCTTCAAATTTTTTAAGTTCAATATTAATAGCTTTTAAACATAAAGTAATCTTTTTTCCAAATATGAATTTGCAGATGTGGGAAAATCCTTTTTTGCAAAAAAATGTTGAAAAACTTAAAGATGGTGGGCACTTTGTTTATACTCCTGAGACAAGAATGTCTTTTGAATTAGCATCTCAAAGTTTTTCTAATAATATTGTTTTACCTTCGATTGATGTAGTTTTGAATACAATTAGAAATGTTCATACTTGAATAACCAACAGGAAAATGAATATGTATCCTATTATAAAAGTAGCAAATGTATCTAAAAATTATAATAAAAAATTGATAATTGATAATGTTTCATTTTCTGTACATCATTCATCTATTACAGGAATTCTAGGCCCAAATGGCTCTGGTAAAACGACACTTTTAAAAATGCTAACTGGTTTAGAAATTCCAGATAGTGGTATAATTGAAATTGCAGGTGAACCTCTTAAAGAAAAAAGAAAATCAATAACACGTATAGGTGCTATAATTGAATTACCAGCATTTTATCTTTCTTTAAGTGCGGAAGAAAATCTTTATAATTTATCTATACTATCTCCAAGTGTTAAAGAAAAATGTATACAAAATAGAATTACTGAAGTTTTAGATGTAGTTGGCTTGTTGAAGCATAAAAATATAAAAGTTAAAAATTTTTCTTTAGGAATGAAGCAACGTTTAGGTATAGCCCAGGCTCTTATTACAGATCCAGATATTTTGATTCTTGATGAACCAACTAATGGATTAGATGTTATAGGATTAAGTGAGTTGAAAGATTTAATTAAATTTTATGCACATAAAAGAAATAAAAGTTTTATAATTTCAAGCCACATGATAGCAGAATTAGAAGACATATTTACTGATTTAATAATTATTAATAAAGGGAGAATAATTTGGCAAGGCAAAAAGTCTGACATAAAAATTGATAATAGGCACTCACTTGAAGAGTTTTTTATAAAGGTAATAAGAAATGTTAATTCGGTTAGTGAAGTCTGAATGGCAAAGATTTATTTTTAATGATAAAATTTTAATCTCTTCGTTCCTTTTGTTTTCTTTTAATTTTATTATTGCATTTTATTACTCAAATAAGATAAATTTAGTAGATAAAAATTTATCAATTTATCCTTCATTTCTTACTTTTCCTATTTTGTTTCTATCTGAAATTCAATCAACTTTATTTAATTTTATTATTATAGTATTTACTGGGTATTTTTTCTTTAAAGAGTATGAATATGGTTATACTAAATTTATATTTCTTAGACCGGTTAAAAAAAATAATTTTTACACATCTAAATTAATTATATTTTATTTGTTTTTACTTTATATTTATTTTGTTTTTTTTTGTTAGTAGTTATATATCTGGTTTTCTAATATTAGAAAAAGTTGATAAGGTAAAGTTTTTTTTAATTGCCAATGAGTATGGTTTTTTATACTGGATAAAAAAAACAATTTTATTTTATATTATTTGTTTTTTTGCCACAATTTATTTTTCATCATTTTTAATTTTTTTGAACTATTTTATAAAAAATTCTTTTTACTCTGTAGTTTTTACTTTATTATATTTGTTTTTAAATATAATATACCCTTATCTAAAAAATACATTTTTATATTTAATTGGTATAAGAAATGAAAATGTCTTTAAATTTTTTGAATACTTATCTGTTACGCAAATTCAGCAAGATGGGATTATTTACTTTATTAATTCTGGAGATAAAATAGTTATTGTGTATTTATTTTTATTAACCATTCCTGTTTTTTTTATCTCTAGTAAGTTATATCTGAAGATGATAGGGGGATAATTACTGTGATTAAAGAAATAATGATGAGTGATTTCTATATTCTATATAAAAGAAATGTTTTTTTGTTTTTATTCCTTTTTATAGTTTTTATGTCTTTTATTATGCTGCTTTTTTACTCGAGATATAATATAATATATAGTGATGTATTTGACTATAGACATGTTAATTCTTTTAGTTTTCAATTATTCTCTATTCTTGAAAATTCTCTTTTCACATTTAACATTTTATCAATTATTTTGACTTTATTTCTATTTGAATTTGAATATTTTAATTTTCTTTATTTCTATGCATATAGTGAATTTGAGATATTTTTAAGTAAAGTTATTTTTATTTTTATTTTTATTATATTTTATATTATTTTCTATTTTTTGTTTAATTTATTACTAGGTGTTATTTTTTTTGATGTGCCAAAAAGTATTTATGTTTATTTTTATGAATATCCTATAAGTTTTTTTCAATATTTTATTTATTCATTAAAATATTACTTGGCATTAATTTTTTTGTTGTTTTTACTGTCTTCTGTAACTTTATTTTTTTATGTTAATTTTAGAAATAAAATTGTTACTTTTTTGTTTGTTTTGTTTGTAATAATTGGGCAGTTATTTATTCCAAAATATAGTTTAATAATTCATCAGATAAATTTGAATAAATTAATTATTACTGATTTTAAATTATATTTATCTATTTATTTTGCTTTTATTGTTTTTTTTCTTTTTGGTTCATTTTTGTTTTTTAAAAAATCCACTTTGTTTAAAATATATAATCTCATATCAATTTTTAAGTGTATTGTTTTAAATAGAAAATAATTATAAATATTATTTTCTATTTGATATACCAGTTAAGAGATAAGAATGCGAATATAGAATTGAACATGTACTTAATAATGTATGCTGAAAATATATCAAACACATCGACAAGTA
This sequence comes from uncultured Oligoflexia bacterium, assembly GCA_964435255.1. GTDB lineage: Bacteria > Bdellovibrionota_B > Oligoflexia > Silvanigrellales > Silvanigrellaceae > Silvanigrella. The sequence continues at coordinate 6,502 of CAYSZE010000087.1, read as the reverse complement.
GTCTCTATGTTGAACGGACTTAATACCTCTAGATTTAATTAGCTAGTTGAATAGGATTTCAATTGATTGCCTAATTGGACTAATGGATTTAAAATAAACTCTTTAATTAAATAAAAGATTTTATATGCTTATTTAAGGTTTAATTGAAGTTTATAGTATTTTATATCAGCAAATAATTCTGATTGATTTAAATTTAATAGAACATTCTTAATTGCTGTTACATCCTGTTTTTCAGTACACCTTATATTCATTGAGAGCTGAGAAGTAACTTGAATAAAGCAGTAAGATGACGTTTCAAACCAAAAAAGATTTTTCGCGGATCAAAAAACACCAAAAAAAATTTCTTTTGATGCATTACATTTATGAGCTCTAGAACCCTTATCTAAGATAAAAGTTAAAAATCTAGAAGAATAAAATTTTTAGAGGAGTTTGAATTTAGTTTGAATTTTTCGTTTTACAAAAGAAATTTTAGGAAATAGAAGATTAAGATTCTTAATTTTAAATATAAATCTATCATAATAAGGTATATTAGGGAATTATGCACTAAGGAAAATTTGTAAAACTATAATTAGATTTTGCATTTTTAAGTTCATTTAAAATTCCAAATATTAAAACCATTTTTTCTATTAGAATAACTCTTTATTAAAGTATTAAAAAAATCTAACAATATTTATAAATTATGTAAGATAATAAATTTGTTTTTGTCTGACAATTAAACTAATAGCTCCAGTGTAAGGAGTTATTTTATGAAAACAAGAATTATTTTGTTTTTTGTATTAATTCTAAATTTAGAAATCTATGCCAAAGAAATTGATAGAAATTTTTTAATGAGTTTAGGCTATAGTCATATAAGTAATTATTCTGACAATTTAAATGCACTCACTTTAAATGGCTTTAATGCGAGTGCTATGTACTTATTCTCTTTTATTCCTGAAAGCACTATACACCCCGTTTTAGCTAGTGGCATAAATTACCTTTATGCTGTTGGAAAAACTAAGGAAACTGAAAGAAAAGATCTTCGTTTTACAATTGCCTATTATCCAATCCCTTTAGCTGTCGGGTTGAAATTGAATATTCTTGAGAAACTAGATTTCAATATTTTATTTAATACAGGAATAGCGTTTTTAGTCGAATCAGAACATGTTATCGAAAGCAATGGATTTGAGGAAGAGGTAAAAATAAAACATGCAGCATTCTATGGTTTTAGTAATAATATCGATGATTACTACAATATAGGTTTAAATTATTCGTTGGGTTATAAAACTTTTCAAATTACAAGAAATACAGACAATAATATGCGAGAGTATTCAACCTTAGAAAATTCTATTAGTTTTTTTAACGCCAAATACAAAACTAATTGAATTTTCTAAGGTTGAAATACAGACAATAATATGCGAGAGTATTCAACCTTAGAAAATTCTATTAGTTTTGTATTTGGCGTTAAAATTTAAACATTTTTTAAAAAAATATTTTAAATAAAAAATCACTCTTTCACTTTATATAATTTTACTTTTTCATTTTTACCTTTAAGACTGAATTCTCCTACATAGTCAATATGTTCTTTCTCGGTTGCGGTAAATTCTTCAAAGGTGCTTCCTGATAGCAACAAGTCGGTCTTAATTTCTTTAGTCATGTTTTGGATTCTAGCTGCTGTATTAACAGCATCACCAATAACTGTAGCGTTGAGTCTATTTTCTTCGCCTACAATTCCAATAATGACTTTTCCCGTATTTAAACCAATGCCTATTTTTAATTCATCTAATAAACTGTATTCGTTTTCTGAATTTTGTTTTTTAATTTCATGCAAAATTTCTAAAGCAGATTGAAATGCTTGATAGGATTGGTTTGGAAACAGAGCCATTAAGCCATCACCTATATATTTATCAATAAAACCGCCATTTTTTTTAATAATTGGTGCGACGAGTTTTAGGTAGTCATTAATGAATTCAAAATTTTCTTTTGGGGTTAAACTTTCAGACAGTTTTGTATAACTGCGTATATCAGAGAATAAAATAGTCATTTCTAATTCTAAATAATCACCTAATGTGATTTTTCTGATATCGTCTTTGTTTAGAATGTCAATAAATTCTTTAGGAAGAAATCTTTGATATGAAATATTTGTTTCTTTTAAATTTGAAATTAATTTTTGTATTGCATTACGCATAGTTTCAAAACTTTTTGCGAGTCTTGACACCTCATCATTGCCTTTAGCTATAATATGCACATCTAAATTTCCTGAAGATAAAGTGGCCGCATTTTTTTCAAGTTTTTTTAAATTTTTTGTAATGCCAGCTGCGCCAAAAGAAGAAAGAATTATCGATAAAATAAATATACCAATTCCTAATAATATGATGAAAACTTTATATGTGTTAAAAACATAGTCATTTTCTTTATTGGAAATAGATAATACTCCTATAACATTTTCATTAACTAAATTGGGTTTTAATTTAAAAGCATGATAATAGCCATTTTGTGACGTCCAAGTTATGTCATTTTCATAATTATTATATTTTGATTTTGAACTATTAAATTCATTTTTAATAGTTTCTATTTCATTTTTATTCTCTTCTGATGAAGAAAGTACTTGTGTTTGATTAAAAAAAGTGATTTCCACACCCGTTATTTTTGCTACTTTATCCAAATATTGTTTATCTAGATTAAAAGAAGTTGATAAAATGCCACAAACTTTTTTATTTTCTGAAACTATAGGAGAAAAATGCATAATTTTTAAGTTATTTGTGGAAATAAACTTTGCTGAATTTTTGCCATCTAAAGCAGTTCTAAAATTTTCAAACATGGAACTGTTTTTGTTTTCAGAAAAAAAATTAATAAATGTCTGATTTTTCGAATCACCAAGTGAAATAGGATTGCCATCGTTATCATAACTGTGAACATCAGATAATTCTAATTCATTTTGAAATTTTTTAGCTATTTTTAAAACGGCAAAGCTTTGTCTCGATTCAATTTCTTTAATAAATTGAGAGAAGTTTGCAATGATACGACTATCACTATCTAATTTAAGAAATTGAAAATCGAGTGAAGTTATTAAAGTTTCTTTGGCCGATTTCAATATTTTGAAAGAGGAATTTTTTAATTGTATAAATAATAACCAAGCGCCAAATGCCAAACAAACGCTTGACACAAGAGCGGTCAGTCCGCACATAAGAATTAAAAAGCGGTTTCGGATTGAAAACATTTTTTCCTAATCCCTTATGGTATCTTAATAACAATCATGATAATTCAACCATTTGGAATGAAGCAGGGGCTTCTTTTCCTATCTGTATGGAATATGCCTATTAGGCAGTTCGCTTTAAGTTGGTAAAAAGGTGTAAGAACTATGGAAATGTTTGAAAAAACAGGTGTTTTGCTTGTTTACGTGGGGACACCAGATGCGCCTGAAACAAAAGCTGTACGACGTTACTTAAAAGAATTTCTTTCAGATCCTAGGGTTATAGATATTCCAGCTGTTATTCGCTACTTATTATTAAGATGTATCATTTTACCCTTCCGCAGTCCAAAGTCTGCACATGCCTATAAAAGCATATGGTTACCAGAAAAGGGTTCACCATTGTTAATGCATTCAAAGCAGTTAGCAACTGCGGTATCTAAAATATTAGGTGAGCGCTATCTTGTTGAAGTGTCCATGCGATACCAAAAACCATCATTAAACGAAGCTATCGCAAAATTAAATGCAGCAGGAGTTTCACGTATAATTGTGTTTCCTTTATTTCCACAATATTCTTCTGCGGCGACTGGAACAGTTTTTGAAAAAATTAGCACTATCATTAATAAACTGTGGAATATTCCACAATTAATTTATATTCCCCCTTTTTATCATGATCCTTTATTCATTGAAAGCTATACACAAGTTGCGCAAAAATTCTTAACAAGTTATGCTGCTGACTTTGTTTTATTTAGTTATCATGGTCTGCCTGAAAGACATGTGAAAAAATCTGATTTATCACAGGGAAAACATTGTTTACAAAAAGAGAATTGCTGTGATAAAATAGAAAAAGACAATCAATTTTGTTACCGCGCACAATGTTTTGCAACAACCCGTTTGTTAGCAAAAAATTTGAAATTATCACCTGAAAAGTATGCCACTTCTTTTCAGTCGCGTCTTGGTAGAGATCCCTGGATCAAACCTTATACCGATATTTTATTACCTGAACTTGCTAATAAAGGTTACAAAAAAATAGCTGTTTTGTGTCCTGCCTTTGTTGCTGATTGTTTGGAAACTTTAGAAGAAATTCAAATGCGTGCTAAGGAACAATGGCTTGAACTAGGAGGGGAAGATTTAAAGTTAATTCCTTCCTTGAATGCCGAACCCCAATGGGCGCAATCTGTTGCCGCAATGATTAAAAAGTATGATTAATCTGACTGAAGGATTTTGCAATGAGTGAAGAACACTTTGAAATCGCCTGGCCTGTATCTCCTACAGGTGATCAGCCACAAGCAATTGCAAAACTGGTTGTAGGTTTAGAGGCTGGCATAGCTGAACAAATTTTATTAGGAGTGACTGGTTCTGGTAAAACATTCACTATTGCCAATGTTATTGAAAAAACCCAGCGTCCTACTTTAGTGATTGCGCATAATAAAACTTTAGCCGCGCAATTGTTTCAAGAATTTAAAGAACTATTCCCTAATAATGCTGTAGAATATTTTATAAGTTATTATGATTATTACCAACCAGAAGCGTATGTGCCAAGCACTGATACCTTCATTGATAAATCGGCTTCTATAAATGATAATATTGATAAAATGCGGCATAGTGCAACCAAAACTTTATTTGAACGTCGGGACGTTATTATTGTCAGTTCAGTCAGTTGTATTTATGGTTTAGGTGCTCCTGATACTTATTTAAATTCAAGAATCTTATTAAAAGAGGGAGAGCCTTTTTCACGCGATACTTTTATTTGTCAACTTATTTCTATTCAATATACACGCAACGATATTTCACTTGAAAGAGGAAAGTTTAGGGTGCGCGGTGATATTATTGAAATTGTTCCGTCTTCAGAAAATGAAAGAGCAGTTCGTGTCCAATTTTGGGGCGATAAAATTGAAAAATTAATGACCATCGATGCCTTAAAAGGAACAGTTATAGAAAAAATTCAGAAAATAAATATATACCCAGCTTCTCATTATGTGTTAGAAAATGAAAAAATAGACGAAGTTATTTCTAATATTACTAAAGATCTGTTAATTAAAACAGCAGAATTTAAAGAAACAGGAAAATTTGTTGAAGCCCAACGCTTAGAACAAAGGACACTCCATGATATTGAAATGATCCGAGAAATTGGTTATTGCCAAGGGATTGAAAATTATTCAAGATATTTAGATGGCCGCGCTCCAGGTAAACCTCCAGCAACATTATTAGATTATTTTCCAAAAGATTATTTGTTAGTGATTGATGAAAGTCATGTTACTGTTCCACAAATAGGTGGTATGTATCGTGGGGATAGAGCACGAAAAGAAACATTGGTGCAATATGGATTCCGTCTCCCGTCTGCTTTGGACAATCGGCCGTTAAATTTTGATGAGTTTAAAGAACGTATGGGACAGACCATATACGTGTCTGCGACACCTGCAAAATATGAATTGGAGCATGCAGGAAATGAAGTTGTTGAACAAATTATTAGGCCAACTGGATTAATTGATCCCATTATTGAATTGAAACCAGCCACAGGACAAATAGATGATCTCTTAATTGAAATACAAAAGACAATAGCTAAGAAAGAGCGTGTATTAATTACAACATTAACTAAAAAAATGGCTGAAAATATTACTGCTTATTATTCTGAATTAAATATTAAAATAAAATATTTACATTCTGAAATACATAGTATTGAACGGGTAGAAGTCTTACGAGACTTGCGTTTAGGTATTTTTGACGTGTTAGTTGGTATCAACTTGTTACGGGAAGGATTAGATTTACCTGAAGTTTCTTTAGTCGCAATTTTAGATGCTGATAAAGAAGGATTTTTACGGAGTAAGACAAGTCTTATTCAGACAGTTGGACGTGCAGCAAGAAATGCAAATGGTCGTGTTATTCTTTATGCCGATCATGAAACAGAAAGTATTCAATTTTGTATTCAAGAAACTGATAGAAGACGTTTAAAGCAAGAAAGTTATAATAATTTACATAATATTACACCACAAACTGTTTATAAAAAAATTCCAGAAGATTTAAAGAAAATATATAATTTAGATTACGGCGATGAATTTCAAGAAAAATTAATCCTTGCAGTTTCGCATTTAGATGATATAAAAATATTAAAAGATCCTAAAAAATTAGAAAAACAAGTCCAAAAAATGCAGAAAGAAATGTTAAAAGCTTCACAAAAAATGGATTTTGAATTGGCTGCAGAACTCCGTGATAAAATTCTTGTTTTAAAAGAGCAAATTCTTTTGCTAACAGGTGAATCATAAATGCTTAATCATGAATATTATAATTTAAAACTTACTTTATCTTGGAATGGTGAAAAATTTCATGGTTATCAGC
>CAYSZE010000086.1:0-28330 GCA_964435255.1 uncultured Oligoflexia bacterium | reverse complement strand
TTCTTCACAGGCATCAATGGCGGGTGAAGCAAAAGCTCTCAGTTCTGCAACAGCAACTAAATTAAAAATTTGTGTTGTTAATGTACAAGCTGCTATTTTAAAAACCAATGACGGTGAAGTGGCGAGACAAAAAATTCAGGTTGATATTGATAAAGATCGTGAATCTTTAAGAGTAAAACAAAATGAATTAAAAAGTTTAGAAGAAAAATATAAAGCTCAAGTAGCTGTATTAGTAGCTTAAGACAAAGACAAACTTCAAAAACAAATTCAATTAAAGTTACAAGAATATCAAAAAGCACAACTTAATTTCGAACAAAATGCAAGACAAAAAGAAATTGCAGCTACTCAAGAAATTTATCAAAAATTAATTAATATTGTTCGAGATACCCGTAAAGCTGAAAGTTGTACAATAGCTTTTGATAGTGGTGCTGGTGTCTTACTTGATGCTGATGATGTAAAAGATATTACTCAAAAAACTATTGAAAAATATAATGCAGTGCACAAAGCTAAAGAGACAAAAGACAAAAAAGAGGCAAAAAAATGAATTTTCTTTCAATTGATGAAATTATAGAAAAAACAAATTGCGAAGTTAATCCTTATAAAAAAGAACAGAGTTTTATAGGAGTCGCTCCTCTTAATCATGCAACTTCTGAACATATTTCTTTTTTAATCAATGAAAAATATTTTGATGATGCTTTAACAACTAAAGCTGGCGCAATCATTTGCTCAAAAAAAGATGCTGAAAAATTAATTGACAAAACTAAAAGCACATTAATTGTTAGCAGTAATCCCCATGCGGCCTTAGCTAAAGTATCTCAATTTTTCTTTAAACCCACTCATCCATTTAATGGAAAATCTAATCAAGCTTATATCGACCAAAGCGCAGAAATTCATCCCACAGCTACAATTTTTCCATTTGCCTTTATAGGACCTGGCGTTCAAATTGGGGCAAATACAGTTGTATATTCAGGTTGTTTTATTGGGGCAACAAGTACTATTGGCGCAGATTGTATTCTTTATCCAAATTCAGTTGTTAGAGAAGGTTGTCACTTAGGAGATAGATGTATCTTAAATCCAGGAGCTGTTATTGGCGGCGATGGTTTTGGCTTTGCTCCAACTGAAAAAGAGAATATAAAAATTCCACAAATTGGTGGCGTGCAAATTGCTGAAGATGTTGAAATTGGTGCAAATGCAACAATTGATCGCGGTGCTATGGCTGATACCAAAATTGGCCGCCAAACAAAAATTGATAACCTAGTTATGGTCGCTCACAATGTGATCATTGGTGAGTTTTGTTTTATCGCTGCCCAAACGGGTATTGCAGGATCAACCTTTGTCGGAGACCGTGTGATCATGGCAGGACAAGTTGGGGTTGCAGGCCATTTAAAAATTGGTGATAAAGCAACATTGACTGCCCAAGCTGGGGTTTCTAAAAATGTACCGCCTGGGGAAATTTGGGGTGGTTCTCCTGCAAGAACTTACAAAGAACACGCAACAGCAATTGCTTTTGTAAATAAGTTAGTCAAACAAGCGAATAAGAAATAAAAGGATACAGAGGAGTATAAAAAATAATGGATAATATATTTAATAAAACTGCTATGACTATGGAAGATATTAAAAAAGTAATTCCACATAGAGATCCATTACTTTTAATTGATTGTGTACACGAAATAAATTTAGGTAAAAATATAATAACAAGTAAACTTTTGACGAAAGATGAACCTGTTTTTAGAGGACATTTTCCAGAAAATCCCATTTACCCAGGAATTTATTACATTGAGGCGTTAGCACAATCTGCTGCCGTTTTAGGTCTTACCACACGAAAAGAAATGGGCATTATAGAAAGCAATATTGGTTTTCTTTCTTCAGTGGACGATGTCCGCTTTCGCAAACAAGGTGTTCCTGGTGATAGAATAAAATATGAGATTGCTATTGATAAAATGCGAGCAGCTTTTGTGTGGTTCAAAGGAAAAGCATATATCAATGATGAAGTTGCTGTAGAATGCACTTTATCTATAGCAATAGCCCCTCAAAAAAAGGACTTAAAAGAATGACTACTTCAGTACAAATTCATCCTACCGCAATTATTGAGCAGGGTGCAGAAATCGATTCTGGTGTGACAATTGGACCATATGCTATAATTGGCAGTCATGTAAAAATTGGTAAAAATTGTAAAATTCATTCCCATGCTTTAATCACTGGTCACACTTTTTTAGGGGAAGAAAATGAAGTCTTTAGTTTTGCTTCCGTTGGTAATAGACCACAAGATTTAAAGTATAAAGGTGAACCCACTGAACTGCTTATTGGCAGTAAAAATATAATCCGTGAGTATGTTACTTTACAACCAGGTACTATCCAAGGCGGTGGTAAAACAGTTATTGGCAGCCAAAATTTATTTATGGCTTACTCACATGTCGCGCATGATTGTGTTGTTGGAAATCAAAATGTAATTGCCAATGCTGTTCAAATTGCAGGGCACGTAACTATTGATAACATGGCGATCATTGGTGGTCTGTGCGCCATCCACCAATTTGTGCATATTGGTGATCTTGCTATGCTTGGTGGTGGTTCTGCAACTGTGAAAGATATCCCCCCATATTGTGTTTCTGAAGGCAATAGAGCTATTCTCAGAGGCCTAAATATTGAAGGTATGAAAAGAAGAAATATTTCGCCTGAAGCAAGAAGCGCAATTAAAACAGCTTATAAAATTATGTTTTTAAAAGGTCATCCTACTTTAGACCAAGCGTTTAATGAAATTGGAACACTTATTCAAATTCCTGAAGTAGAAAAGTTTATCAACTTTATTCGCACTGCTAAAAGAGGAATATCTCACCCCAGCCAAAATGGAAGTGATTTAAACAACGAAGAGTAAAAAATGAAATATTTACAACATGGTGGTATTTGCGTTGTTGCAGGAGAAGCGAGCGGTGATATACAAGGAGCTTTATTAATTAAAGCTTTAAAAGAAGAAATCACGCAAAAAAATCTTCCGCAACAGCATTTTTGGGGATCTGTTGGACCACACATGCGCCATCTTGGTGTTGAAGATATTGTAAAAGTAGAAGAGCTTGCAGTCTTTGGTTTAACAGAAATTATTTCACATTATTCATTTATTTCTAACGCCTATAAAAAATTAATGAAAGAAATTATTGTTAGAAGACCTACTGCGGTTATTCTTATTGATTATCCTGGGTTTAATTTAAAACTTTTACAAGACATCTATGCATTAGGTAACACCGTTATTTATCATATCCCTCCTAAAGCATGGTCACATGGGCAAAAAAGAACTGAACTTTTAAAAAAATATTGTCATTTAGTTACTAGTATTTTACCTTTTGAAACAAAATTTTTTAATGAGCATAAAGTAAATACCGTGTTTGTGGGTAATCCTTTAAAAGATAATGTCGATCAATTTTTAAAAGAAAAACATATTGAAAAAATTCCTTTTAGAGTTGGTATACTACCTGGCAGTAGAAAAAGTGAAATAAAAAATTTACTCCCTTTACTCATCGATTCTTTTATAGAATTACAAAAAATTGAACCGAAAGTTATGGGTGATCTTCCGATAGCACCTACTTTAGATCAAAATTTTGTAAAGAATATCGTATATTCAACTGCAAATAAACATGGTTTAAGTAACGAATGGGTCGAACAAAAAATACTTTTTGGCTTGGGTAACGCTTACGAAGTTATGGCAAGATCTAGCTATGCTTGGGTCTGCTCAGGAACAGCAACGCTAGAAACAGCTTTTTTTAATACTCCTATGAGCGTCTTTTATAAATTAGCTCCATTAACTGCATATGTTGCTAAAAAAGTTATTAAAGTAAAATTTGTTTCATTAGTTAATTTAACTGAAGATAAAGAAATAATTCCTGAATATTTACAGGAAAACGCTACAACTGAAAATTTAGTTAGCCATGCATTAAAAATATTTAATGACGAGAACTATAAAAATAAAATTATTTCAGAATTAGCAAAAGTCCGTAATGCTTTTCCTTCAAATGCAGCTAAAAATGCGGCTGATGCTATTTTAAACTGCATTGACATTTATAATATTCCGCCTGAGTACAAGTTTAAATTGCATAATGAAAAACGGATAAAACAATGAAAAAAGACCATCAAGGTTCATTTTTAAAAATTGTCTGGAATTCTGGTAAAAAAGATATTTTACTTGGCTCTCCTTGGTTGCCAATCTATTCTCTTTCAGAAGTGACACTTGCTTTATCTGTAGCAATTCTTTTACAACTTGTTTTTTACTCTACTCCTCGCATTCCTGTTTTAGATCTTATTCCTGGGCAGCTAAAAAACTATTTTCACTTTAGCCAAACACTTGATCGCAAAGATCTCATATTTATTATTCCTATTTTAATAGTAGTTGTATCTCTTATTAAATTAATTAGCGGATTTATGAGCAATTACTTAACCGAAAGAGCTGGACATAAAGTAGCACACTCCTTACGAGAGGAAATGTTAAAAGGTTTTTTATCTTCACCTGGAAATAAACTTGACCAAAAAAACCCTGACTTCATTGCAAATCAACTTATGCAAGATACTACCCTATTACAAGCAGCAATAAGTAAAGGAACAATAAGTTCATTAAGAGACTGCTTTGTGTTATTAGGAATTATCTTAACAATGCTAATGATTTCATGGCAAGCTTTTATTATTGGTTGTTGCATATTTATTCCACTAGGAATTTTATTAAAACAAATAGCAAAAAAAATTAATTATTACACACGTGAAAGTCAAAAACATCAAATTGCTATATCTACTCGTATATTATCTAGCCAGAATGGATTACTAGCAATAAATGCATTAAGAAGTCACCAACGAGAGAAAGCTGATTTTGAAATCACTAATTTAAAAAATTACCTGATCATGAAGAAAAGTTTATTTGTTCGTACTTTTTTCACACCTGCAATGGAATTTTTCGCTACTTTTTTACTTGCAATTATTTTTGCATGGCGGGTCAATTATACAGGAGATTTTCAAGCAAGCACTTATTCTTCTATGCTTATTTTACTTGCTTTTTCTTTTAAATATATAAAAAACATAACAGCTTCTATTACTTTTTTCAGTGAAATAAAAGTTGTCTTACAGCGAGTCAAAACATTTTTAGGCGATTTTTCAAATTCAAAACTTATCAAACCTAATCCAATTTCTAGTTCTTCATCTGATGCCATTATTGCTAATAATATTTCCTACACAACTGAAAAGGGCAAACAAATATTAAAAAATTGTACTTTAAAAATCCCTAAAGGACTAAAAGTCGCTTTTATTGGGGAAAGTGGTGCTGGAAAAACAACCTTTTTAAGGACATTAGCAGGTTTAATTATTCCTACCAATGGTGAAATAAAAATTTCACCAGATTTTCTATTAACATCACAGACTCCATATATTTTTCGTGGCACAGTAAAAGAAAATATTGTTTATGCAGAAACAAGTTATCCTGAACATATTGCTGATGAAAAAGCAAAAGATTTACTAATGGCATTAATGCTTGCTTATTCTGACTCAGGAGCAAAAATTCTGCTTGATAAAAATCTTGGTTTTTTAGGAGATGGCCTTTCGGGTGGTGAAAAAGCAAGAATTGCATTAGCAAGAACACTGTTTCCCAATCCTAAACTGGTACTTTTAGATGAGCCTACAGCTAATCTTGATGCAAAATCTTCAGAACTTTTTTGGAAAGCAATATCGCAGTGGAAAGCAAGAGATTCTGACAATACTGTAGTTGCTGTTTCCCATGCTTTACACGAAGTCAAAGATTTTGATTACTGCTATGTTTTTGCTGATGGCTGTATCGTTCAGCAAGGTAATCCAAGGGAGATTTTAAACCATGTCTGATGCCTCCTTTTCGCAAAAATTAAGGAGTCAATTAAATTTTCCGATTAAACAAAAGAATGTTATATTTAAAATATTTCTTCCCCTTTTATTTTTATTTGCATTTATAGTTAATATCATTGCGAAAAATAGAAGAAAAAAATCCTATCAAAATATACTTAATATAATTTCTAATGCACAAAAAACAAATCTTGATATTATTTGTATTGGAAATATTATTATGGGTGGTACAGGTAAATCACCCATAGTTCAAGCAATAGCTAAAGAATTCCTAAAAAAAAATTATATTGTAGCAATAGCTTCTCGTGGTATGGGAAAAAACATAAAGCCAATTTATGTGAATAGTTTTGATCCTTCTGGGATTGAGTTTTTGTCTGATGAAAATAGAGAACACTTTGAATTACTTAAAACCAATATTTTATCGCATCAAGTTTATTATATTTTACAAAATCCATGTAGACAAGAATCTTTAAAATTCTTTCTCCATGAGAAAAATTCACCTAAATTTAAAAACCAAAAATTTATTTTATTATTAGATGACGGTTTGCAACATTTTCAATGCCCAAGAGATTTAAATGTTTGTGTTTGGGATTCCTCTCTTCTCTCTCAAAGTCCTATGTACCCTTTCCCAGTAGGCCCTTATCGTGAAGGTTTTGGAAAAAAAGAATTTAAACAGTTATTATTAGAATTTGACCTGCGTTTTTGGTCGCGTTGTCCAGTAAATGATATTGCTACGTATTCAGATAAAGTAAAAAAAAGTTTAAATGCTTTTGCATTAGAAGCCAATAGTACTGATATTTTTATTGCCTATCAACAAGCTTTTTATCAATTAAATTCAGAAAATAATTTAGTTTTATTAAGCACAGACAAATTAAAATCAGATATTGACAGTAATAAAAAAGCATTTGTTGTTGCTGGAATTGCAAATCCTCAGAAATTTATTACCGACTTAAAACAATTTTTAAACTATGAAAATATAGACTTTTTTAGTTTAAGTGACCATGGAGCACTAAACAAGAAAGCCTTACACTTCATGCAGCAAGCAGAAATTCTTTTTTTTACTTTAAAAGATTACTTTCGCTGGTGTCAACATCCTGTATTTTCCTATATAATAAAAAATAAAAAAACGATACTATGTTCAATTGAAGTAACATTTTATAACCATAAATGTCAGAAAGAAGACATTGTAAATAAACTGTTATTAACTAAAAAGGTATAAAAAAATGTTTAGAAAGAATGTTGCAGCTCTTATCAGATGTAACGATAAATATTTAGGTTGCTTTCGTTCCGACCACAGTAAATGGCAAAATGTTCAAGGAGGTATTGAGCAATCTGACCAATCACCCATTGCAGCTATTATTCGCGAGACAATAGAAGAGCTTGGGATAGATGAAAAAGATTTTAAAATTATTTATAAGTCAAAATTCTGGCGAAGATATTTTTTTCCAAAAGAAATTCTTAAAAAAGCTAGATTTGAAGGAAATATTGGACAAGAACAACTGTGGTTTTTAATAGAAATTAAAAATATCAACTGTATTCATTTAGAAAATTCTGTCGGTGAATTTCAAAAAGTCGATCTATTTTCAATAGAACAATTTTTAGCAAAATATTCTGAATGGAAAAAACCTAGTTTTTACGATTTTTGTAGAGAAATAGGTATTATTAGAATTTAGGTTGAGTTAGGTATGAGACTTTTTTATTAGACTTCTGCCACTTACAAGTTAATTTATAATGCTATTTAAAAAATACTCTATAATATCATTAAATATGTTTTTATTATCATAAAATTATTTCGGACTAAGTGATAATTTTTTTCTCATATAGAGATTAAATTTACAAACAGATTAGTGCTATATATAATAATTAAGTTAATAACATTTTAAAAATTTTTGTCTGATTGAAAAGTGCGTGAACTTTTCCTCCTTCTTTTTTTGTAAAAATAAGAAATTTATTTCAAAAACCACAATAAATTCTAGTATCCATTTCTATAATAAAATAGTCAGATAAAGAGGATATAATTATGTATAAAAAACATGAGGAGTATATATAAAAGTTTTCCTTTTTTTACTTAAAAACAGGTTGCCATATTTGCTATCTATAATTCAAAGATGATTCTTTTTTAATGAAATAAGTAATCAAGAGGGATCTCAGATAAATTGATAATATAAAATCTGGAGATAAATTTTTTGCAGTTTACTCATTAAAAAATTTACTGATTTAGAGTAATTCTGTATGTTTCAAAATTCAAATTAATTATTAAGTACAGAGGAACATGAAGATGGAAATGATTATAGAGTTTTGTTTTTACTATTCTCATCTTTAGACATAAAGAACTATATAATTGTAAATCATTCTTTGGAATCTATAAAATGTTATATTAAAAATCTCATATTTCTAGATTTTTATCATCTTTAGTTAGTTATGTAATATATACAAAACTAACTAAAGATGATAAAAATAATGCATACATTTTAAATTCATGATATGGATTTAAAGAAAGGTTAATGGATATTAGAAAAAGATGTTAATTAAAAAGAACATTCAGTTTCAGAAGTTTATAAAAATAAAAAACATCTTACATTGTTTTAATCCGTTAAATTAGGCATAGAGGCACAATGATAATTAATAATTGTTTAACGTTTATCGATTTATTTGCAGGTATTGGTGGTTTTCATTTAGGACTAAAGAAAGCTGGTATGAAATGTGTTTTAGCATGTGAAATAGATGAATATGCTAGAAAAACATATGAATATAATCATAAAGTTCACAGCCCAGAAATTTTTACTAGTGGGAATTTTATTAAGGATATTAGAAATATAAATCCAAAATTAATACTTGATTTTGACATATTATGCGCAGGATTTCCTTGTCAACCTTTTTCGCAAGTTGGACAAAAAAAAGGCTTTAAAGATAAAGAGGATGACAGGGGAAACATGTTTTTTGAAATCATAAGAATAATTCAAGAAAAGAGGCCAAAGGTATTATTTCTTGAAAATGTAAGAAACCTAGTCAACCATGATGATGGAAGGACTTTTAAAATAATAAAAGACAATGTAGAAAAAAATGGATATTCATTTAATTGGAAAGTAATTAAAGCTAGTGATCATGGACTACCACAGCATAGACCAAGAATTTATATGGTATGTTTTAGAAATGATTTAAACATAGTAAACTTTGAATTCCCGAGCCCAAGGAAATTAGAACTAACTATGAGTGATATATTTGGAGGAAATTGTAATAAAGAAATTGGATATACAATTAGAGTTGGTGGTAAATCTTCTGGGCTGAACGATAGAAGAAATTGGGATACTTATTTAGTAAATGGAAAAATAAAAAAAATAACAAAAGAACATGGAAAAATGATGTTAGGATTTCCAGAAGAATTCTTTTTTCCAGTTAGCGAAACGCAAGCAATGAAGCAATTAGGAAACAGCGTTGCTGTTAATTCTATTTATGATATATCATTAAAAATAAAAAACACATTAGAAAATAAAAATAAAAAATGCAATCACTCAAACACAATAGATAACACTTTTATATATGATATAAGGTTATAAAATGAGATTAAATAAAGGTGAATGGAGTGAATTATTAATTGATCTATTAAGTCTCAAAAAGGGTGAATTAAATTTATATAATTCTGCAACAAAAATTAAAATAACTAATATATCATATGATGGAAAGAAATTTTCAAGTAAAAAAGATATAAATGATATTGATCTAAATATAATTAAAAAATTCTTATTTGAAAGCATTGGTGTTTTTAAAATCCCTCTAGATGTATTTAATAAAGTTAATTTTAAAAATGGTGGTTCTAATAATAAAACTGATACAATATTGAGATATTTATTACTAAATGAAAATTTTGAAGATAATTTTAGTATTAAGTCATCAATAGGTGGAAAGCCATCTCTTTTAAATGCATCAAGAGCAACAAATTTTAGGTATTCTATTAATAGTAAATGTGATGGACTATTTGAATTAAAAACTAAGAATTTATTATAAAAAATAGACATAAATGATATTAGATTTGAAAAATGTTTAAGTTCTATATTTTGTAGTAATTTAAAAATGATAGATTCTAGCTTAGATGTCATTATTTCTAAAATATTAATAACAAACTACAAAAGAATGGGAAACAAAATACCTGATTTAGTTGAAAAAACATTCGAAGATTTTAATGAAAAACAACAAATAAAACAAAGGATAAAAGATTTCCTATATTACATTTGTGTCGGAATGTTTCCAACAAAATTATGGAATGGGAAAGAAGAAATTATAGGAAAATTAGTATATACACACGAAGAATATTTATTCTGTCTTCATAGAATTGATATTAATAATTTTAAAGATTATATTTATAATAATAGTATATTAGATACAGCATCTACAAGTAGACATCAATTTGGTTCACTATTTAAAGAAAATCATCAAACATTTTTAGACTTAAATTTGCTAATAAGAATGGGTTAAATTTAAAAATCTAGAATATTATTTTTCCTTAATTTTAATACATTTAACTAGTTCGCAATTTTAACTTATTTCATTTTTCCTTATAGATCTTTATAGTACTTTTTTCTTTTTAATTTTTAATTGTATTTAATAAAATTTTTAATCTGATAATCAGATCAAAGTGTAATTATTCATATCTGAAGTATTATTTTATTTTGAGTGGCGAGCTATGCATATAGACGTATAAATTTTTTATTTAACTATTTATTTTAATACAACTATTCCTCTTTTTATTAAACTTATTATGTTTGTGTTGTATTACAAAAAATCTTTCAGAAAGCGTTAATATTTATCATTCATGCTCGTCTCTTTTAGCGTGATACTATAAGCTGATTTCATATCTAAAGTTATCAATGATAATTAAATTAACATTATTTCAAAAATTTTCGTCTGATAGAAAAGTGTACAAATTTTCTTCTATAAAGAAGGAGTTTATTTAAAAACTACATTAAATTCTAACTTCAATTAAAAATGCAAATTTTTTAAAAGATATGACTACTGGATTATTCAGTGTCAGGTTAAAAGACACATCTAGCACTTGTTTTTAAACATAAGAGAAAATTTTTTTTGACTTCCTATTTTTTACTATTATACAACTCTTTATAATATCTTAAAAAATCAGCTTCTAGCTGAAACTTATAGTAGCTCTAATCTGCTATTTTTCTAAAAAACACGCAATAGTAGCTACAAATATAGCAATTTTAAATACTTAAATATTAAATTAATTTGAGCAAAATATTGCTTGCAATATAATCGTACACGATGTATTGTTCTGATCATAGGGAGTATGTTATGTCCTTAATTCTTGATCAACAGCTTTGTTTTTTAGTGTATTCAACTTCTTTAAGCTTTAATAAAGCTTATCATAAGCTATTGAAAGAGTTAGGTATTACCTATCCGCAATACCTGGTTATGCTTGTCCTATGGGAAAAAGAACCTCAAACCGTTTCGAAAATTTGTAACAGACTTTATTTAGAAACAAGTACAATAACACCACTTCTAAAAAGGTTAGAGTCTTTGCATCTTATTGAAAGAAAGCGAGAAATTACGGACGAAAGGCAAGTAAATATCACTTTAACGGAAAAAGGGACTCAACTTAAGGAAAAAGTTCGCCACATTCCTATTGAGTTATGGAAAAACAGCAAACTCACTGAAGAAGAAATGAATAACTTATTGCATGGATTAACAAAATTAAGGAATTCATTACAAGATATCTATAGTTGATTTTTTTTAACAAATTATATCGTATAAGATATAATATTTTACGATACAAGTGGAGGCTTTATGTTAGAGAAGGTTTTATATTCAACAAGTGCAAAAGCAACTGGTGGACGTGACGGCAAAACTGAAACAATAGATGGAAAAGTAAAATTCAATCTATCTGTTCCTAAAGAGCTCGGCGGTTCAGGCGGAGAAGGAACAAATCCAGAACAACTTTTTGCAATGGGTTACAGCGCATGTTTTTTGGGTGCCATGAGATACGTTTCTGGCTTAGAAAAAATCCAATTATCAGCTGATACAACTATCGAAAGCACTGTTGGCATTGGCCTCATTCCAAAAGGATTCGGAATTGAAGTTGAATTAAAAATTTATGTTCCAAATTTAGAAGCAGAAAAAGTAAAAGATATTGTTGAAAAAGCGCATATTGTTTGTCCATATTCAAATGCTACAAGAAACAATATTCAAGTTAAACTTACTATTGTCTAAATTTATAATAATTTTTAGAGCACAATCATAAGAAAGAGAATAAAGTAAAATTTATTCTCTTTCTTTTTTATCCAGGGAGATTTCTATAATTTTATCACAAATTAGAAACAATATATTTAAGAATTTTTTTTAATTCAGAGTTTAGTATCTTATAAGAATTTTGTTAGAAAATTCAGAAAAAGAAATGTTTGTTTACTTTTAAAACTAAACTAAAGTTTTAATCCGCAATAAAAAATCATGTAAAATATTTCCAGTGGCACCCCAAATATCAATTTGGCCGACACCTACAATTTCAATGGGGTAATGCCACACCTTTCGCGTAAAACCCATAATATTTCTTTCTTCTGTCCAGCATTTAATATTTAATAATTGCTCAATACTGAGCGATACCACATGGCTAACTTCACTTTGATTATGAATAAATTCATTTGTATCTAAAAGCAAAGCACAAAAAGGAACTATATGATAACCAGAACGCGCAAAAGAATGATTCAATGGTATTGAAGCTAAAATATTGTCATTTTCAATACCAATTTCTTCATTGGCTTCACGTAAAGCTGTTTCTAATGGTGTTTCAGAGGGATCAATACGACCACCAGGAAATGCCACTTCTCCTGCATGTTCCTTTAGATGACTGGCGCGAATGGTGAAAACAAGTTTCCAATTTTTAATCTGAACACGGTTGTGATTATAATCTTGTTGAGGGCAAACAAGAGGAAGCAAAATTGCAGAACGCCTGGAAAGCTCAGGGACATACTCATCTAAGCCTTGCGCAGCGGCGATTGCATTAAACGCTGTTAAAATTTTATCTGCCATTAATTCCGTTCTTTAGCACGCATATACAGTTCAGTATCAGATTTCACTCTTCTCCCTCTACGATATTCTTTTTGCGAAGGATCTGCAATCACAAACGCTGATTCCAAATTTCCTTCATTTGTGCATAATAAAATTTTATTTAAACCACCTTCATAATCTAACATTTTTAAAAACTCATCTTTCTCACCAGAGACAAGATTATTTTTAAAATATTCCATTTGTCCTTTTTTTTCTTTGCCGCCAATAGCAAATTCATCACTAACACAACGTGCAAAAAACGGTTCTGCTGATGGCACTGAATTATGTTGAATAAATAAATAAGAAAAATTTAATTCATAGTGATCTAGTTTAGAAAACTTATCAATTAATGCAATTGACTTTGGTGTATTCCAAGCATGCCTAAACCAACACCAGTCCTTTCTGGTCGTAGTTGTCGATAAAGGGCAAGTTTTTTTATGCGCACAAGGTGAAATAATTTGGCAGTGACTATTAGAATTTATAAATTCATCCCGCAAAGTACCTAATGATTTAGAATGTTCTTCTTGTCCTGGCTCCATAATTAACAACAAACCACCATTGTTTATTTTAGAATATAAAGAGTTTAAAGTTTTTAACCGATGTTTTACGGGTAATTCATTAAAGACATTTATTCCTAAAATAATATCAGTATTTTTTAACATTTTTTCAGGTGAAGTGATTCTTTCTACTGTTAACTTCGCATTTTGTATTAGTGATTTTGTTAATAATTTTGCGCCAAAATCAACAATTTTTTCCGACCGATCTATAGCGTAAATATGAATATGCTCTGGAGCGAATAAATGCGGCTTTTTTGCAAATATATATTCTAATAAAGTAATGACTCCCACTGTTCCACTTAATGGTCCACTACCATAGTCAGTAATGACTAATTCTTTCTTTTCTTTTGTAAATAAACTTTCTACCGCAAAAATATTTTCATCGCGCACTAAAGTAGAAAAAACTCTTTCAATATTTGGTAACAAAAAAGATGAAATATATGCCTGCAAACCTCCTGGAGATTCCATATAATGTTTATCTAATTTGCTTCTATCTTGTTGGTTAAACTGATTCCATAAATTTTGCACATGCGAGGCAATACTTTGTGTTACATTTTTTTTTTCAGAACCATTTTTATCAAATATTGCTAAATAATTTTCCCATTCTTCTGTGTATTTAGCTATGTTTAAAAATATTTTACCTTCAACTTCATAAAAATTGCGCATTCTAATTTTTTTCCTTGCTCTTATTTTCTTTCAGAAAAATAACATAATTTCTAACTGCTTTATTATGGTCACTTAAGTTTTTACTAAATATATGTGTGCCATCACCTTTCGCAACGAAATACAAGTCATTAGAAACAGGATTTAAAGTTGCTTTAAAGCTTGCAATACCTGGACTAGCAATAGGGCCAGGTGGTAAACCATAATTAGTGTATGTATTATAAGGAGTGGGGGTAAGCAAATCTTTTTTAGTAATATTTCCTTTATATCTACTCCACATACCATAAATAACCGTAGGATCTGCTTGGAGCTTCATTTTTATTTTCAAACGATTAAAGTATACACCAGCAACCCGTTCTCTTTCAGAAGAAACTGCCGTCTCTTTTTCAACTATAGAGGCTAATGTTATATATTCTAAAGGTGAAAATCCTAATTGTTTAGCTTTATTAAACATATCTTGAGATACATTTTTCTTAAATTCAGACAAAATTGCTTTTACTACAAGTTTTGCTGGTAAATTCGGATCAAAAACATATGTTTCTGGAAATAAAAAACCTTCTAAATTCGTAATATTCACTTCTAAGTTTAAAAACTGGATCAATTCTTTAGCTTTTGTTAACTCTAACCATTTTTGCACAGAAGTTTTTGGAAAATCTTGATTCATTTTTTCCGCAAATTGGTAAATATTTAATCCTTCAGGAATTGTTACTTTTATAGTTAAAATATCACCTTTTATTAATTTGTGCATTACTTCTTCAGGAGTTGTATCTTTTTGAAAACGATAGGTCCCTACCTTTAGATTTCCAGTAATATGCATTACTCTTGCATAATCTACAAAAAGCTTTGGAAATCGTATAACATGCAATTTTTCCAAATCATAAGCTAATTTACTAAAAGTGATTCCTTCTTGTAAATAGTAATCAACAGTTCTATCATTAATTGGATTTGGAGTTTTATACCAATAAAATATACCTGTCATAAAAGCAGCGAATGCTAAGAATAAAAAGAGAAAAATTTTTTTTACCATATCACATATCCCATAAATTAAAACCTATTGCTCTTCGAATTTCATTGATGTTTGGTGGCATACGAATGATTGTATTATCCCATATTTTTTTTGAAATACCATAGTATTCTTGATTGATATCAAAGTATTCCAATTCGTTTATTAAAGATATGGTATTTTTTCGGATAAGAAAAATTTTATTAATATTATGATTAAAATCGGTAAAAATGTAAAACCGCGGACAACTTTCCACACCATATTTACTACGACTTGCAAGTCTATTAGTAAGTAGAATATGTTGGTTATATTTTTTTAACTTTTCATTAATAGAAAACCAAAATGAAGTTCCAGAATAACCCAAATGACCATAAACATTTTCTCTATTTTCTGGCCAATTTCTAAGACCTGCTGTTGTTTCTTTAGTTGTTGGAGTATCTAGACCATAGACAAAGCGTACATTTTTATCATGAACATAACTTATAAGATCTAAATATTTTTTCTGGGTTTTACACAATTCATCTACTGCAAATTTAACGTCACAGACAGAACCAAACAAACCCGAATGTCCAGATATAATATTCACCTCATCTCCTAATGATGAAAGAATATTTGCATTTGTATCACTTACGTAGCCAAAATTATTCTCTAAACTTTTTTCTTCACCATAGAAGGAAATATATGGGTAAAATGGAATAGATTTTTGTGCTTCTTGAGGATTTAGAGCAACATGAAAAAAACGCGTTAATAACTTCTCATTTATAAAATTTAAGACATCATTCCAACTTTTATTATTCATAAAAAATGATTCAATAATTCTTGCTAAAACATAATAGTTTACATCAGAATAAACTACTTGTGAATGTTGTTCTTCATAAATATGATCAATACAAGAGGCATTCAAATTAAATTTTACATTTCTTGTAAAATTTTTATCATTTTTGTCTAACATTGCATAAAATATTTCTTCTTTTTTATTATGAGAAGTTTGTTTTTGCAACCATTTACCACTTCCCATCCAAAACCAATTTTTTGCCCCTGAATAATGAGACAAAAAAGTATTTAAATTAAAATTTTTCTCATTATTCAATAAAAACTTTAAAAGTTCTTCATTTTCTTCATAAATATTTTTATTTAAAAACATATCATTTAATGGTGTTGAAATAACCTTCAAAAAGTCGTTTTTAAATAGCATTCTTAAGTATAGATTAAGAAAAATAGGCTTGGTCAAACTAGATAAGTCAAAAAAAGGGTGAAGAGATGCGTTTTTTAATTGATAAATATTCTTTTTATAAATCTTACTTTCATCAGCCCAATAAGCAGAAAATGCAAACCGATTATTAGCCAGCGACCAAGAGCTAAAGAATCCTTGTTCACATTGATTTTCTAAATTCTCTATGCAAGTAATAAGCTCATTAGGAATATGTGTTTGTAAATATTTTTGGATTGTAAAATTCATGATATGACTACCCCGTCTTGGAAGGCCAAGGCAATTAAATGATCTAATTTAGGGTGCAATATGGAATTCACGAAAGTAAAGCCTCGCTGTCCTTTTTTGATGCCTAAAACTGAGTTAACTCAAACAAACTTCAACTATTTTTGTAATTTAAAGCTCGGAGTCGCACCGCAACGGGTCATCAAAGATATTTTACTATGGCTTGATGAAGACCATGGTGCAGGCGACCCTACCTTATTTGCAGCACAGGACAAAAATCAAACTGCCGCATTTTTTATAATCGCCAAGCAAGAATTCACACTGGCAGGACTTCCTATCATGTATGAAACCTTTAAGCAGACCTCTGGCGGAGAAACAAAGCTCTATTCAGATTTCAAAGATGGTGATCAGATTAAAAAAGGGGATGTTGTTCTTGGTGGACATGGACACCCTGGTGCCATTTTACTTGCTGAAAGAGTTGCCCTCAATTTATGTTCAAAGTTAAGTGGTATTTCAACAAAGACTAAATATACTTTAAACGAAATACGTAAGTACTCTTCTACAGTTTCGTTACTAGAAACTAGAAAAACAACACCAGGATTGCGAATATATGAAAAGTACGCAACTCGTAATGGTGGAGCCCGAAATCACAGACATGCTCTCGATTCGGGGGCAATGCTAAAAGAAAATCACTTGCGTTATATCGGCTCTATAGAACAAGCATTAGAAAACTTAGAAAATAATGCACCTATACTTACCAAAATTGAAATTGAAGTTGCAAATTTAAATGAATTTAAAGCAGCATTGCAAAAAGGAGCTAATGTTATTATGCTCGATAATTTCAATGAAAATGATGTAGTGCTAGCAGTAGCAGAACGTAATAAAGTAGATAAATATATTAAACTAGAATTAAGTGGAAATTTAGATGAAAAAAATATTGATAAAATTTCAACTTTAGGTGTTGATTACTTAAGTATGGGTGCATTAATTCATAAAGCCGTCTGGGTTGATATGAGTTTACAATTATATATGATGGATTAATTTGGATCAAAAATGAACAATAAAGATTTTTTTACAGTTTTTACAGAGTTTACACCTTCAACGATGGACTTGGCTCGCTTACATCTAAGCAACCATGCACATAATAATAACGTTATTGCTATTGTAACAAGAAACCAAACTTCTGGTAGAGGAAGAGGAGGCTCTGTTTGGCAACAAGCAAATTTAACAACTGCTGAAAATCAACAAACAGCTCCAGTGCAATATGTCAATGATTTAAATGAAGTTGTCTTAAACCATCAGGACTTTTTGCCTGTTACTTTAATTATGCCTGCGACAAGAATAAAAGTTCCTTATGAATGGGTTACTGCTTTAGTCTCTTGCGCAATTACAGACGCATTAGCTTCAACTGAAACTTTTATTAAATCGATTTTACAAGGATTACCTTTTGCTGCAAAAAAGAAATTATGCATAAAATGGCCGAATGATATTATTTTATTGAATCATAACGATCAAAATAATAATTTTAGAAAAGTATGCGGCATATTATGCGAAACAAGTTCGCAAGGTAATAAAATTGGCGATTTTTATATTGGAATTGGTTTAAACTTTTTCTCAACTCCAGAAATAGAAAAAGCAATATCATTTTGGGACAGTTTATTTAGTGAAGAAATTAATAAAAATGATAAAAGAGAACTGAATAAATTATTAAAATCTAGCGACTTTAAAAAAGCAGTTATTAATAAATTTTGTGAAAATTTTAAAAAAGAAATTCTTGACTACTTATGCAACGAAAGATCAAAAGAGCAGATTAAGTCAATAGTTCTTGCGAGATCCTTACCATTAGGTACAATATTTTCTGTTGATAAAGGAACAAGACAAGGAGAATTTCAAGGACTAGATGACAATGGAGGTCTTATTTTAAGTGGAATTAGAACTCCTATTATAGCTGGAGAAATTTCTTTAAAAGACAAACATGTCAAAAAAGTTGTACCTACAAAAAGTGAAAATAAAGTATCTCCTATTTTTGCCATAGATTTTGGTAATACTACAATACATACAGCATACAAATGTTCAAATGCAAAAGTGCATTATTCCAATATACCTTACGATAATTTAATTTCTGGTAATTCTAGTACACTTAGAGAAATGTTTAAACCATTACTTGATGGATTTATAAATGACAGAAAAGAAAAAATTGATTTTTTATATACTTCTGTAAATACTCCTGAAAAAACAAAATTATCTATTCAAAAAATAAAAGATTACTTTAAATCTCTTTTTCCTGAAATGATTTTTAATGAAATAAAAATATCAGAAGCTGATATTTTTAATTGTGTTGCTATCTCAGGGAATTTTGAAATTGGACGTTTAGGAGCAGATAGAGCTTTAAAATTTTTATTTGCCGCTGATACAGCAAAACTATTAAAGAAAAATGTTATAACTTTTTCATTTGGAACAGCGGTAACTTGTGAAGGTGTTACAGAAAATTTAAAAATTTTAGAAAATTTTATTTTCCCAGGCGTACAAATGGCACTAAATGCAATTAACCATTTCACCGCACTGGTTCCACTTTTTCAAGCAAATCCATTATTATTTCAAGCTAATGAAAACAATTGGGATCAAGAAATATACGTCCAAAGAGGAGTTTTTCTTTCCACTGCTGCAAGCGTTCTAGCAACTATAGAAATGCATTCTCCCTGTAAATGCTTCTTTAGTGGTGGCAATGCTGAAGCGGTTTTAAATATCATTAAAGAAATGCACCCTAATAAAAATTTTAATATAGAAATTCTTCCTAATATTGAAACAGACGTTTTAATTAAGTATAAAGACCAGCTTTTAAAAACTTATTATGAAACTGAAGCATCGAAAAAAAACATAATTACTAATAATATTGCAAAAATAAAAACTATTTTAGAAGAAAAAGAAAATAAAAGTATAACAACTTTAACAACACAATTTAATGACAAAAATATATCTGCTGTAGCGCAGACTATGTTAAAAGCAAGAGATCCGAAAACAATTCTAAGAAACGTTGAACCTAAGCAAGAAGATTTTCGCAAAATTGGATCTCATATTGAAAATTTAAAAACTGAAGAAAGAATTGATGCTTACATGGCTGTTAATTTTCAATTTCACAATCGCGAAACATGGCGTGACCGAATTAGCAAAGGTGAAGTATTAATTGAGCATGGAGCTCATATAAAAACTAGAGAAAAAGTCCATTTAAATAAAGTAAAACCTACATATAAGTTGAAAAACTATGATCAAATTTGGTTATTTCATCCACCAGAATACGAACCAGATATCATAGATAAAATTGATATTATTTATGATGACGGAGATGTGTGTGTTTTTGCTAAACCACCAAATATGGTTATTCATGCAGCAGGAATCTATGGTAAAAATACTTTTGTGAATGTGGCAGCAAAAATGGGTTATGAAAATTGCGCAGCTGTTCATAGAATTGATAGAGAAACAAGTGGCATATTAGCATGTGCACGTAAATCGGAAACTAGAAACTTTATTTCTGAAGCGTTTCGACAAGGTAACATAAAAAAAATGTATCTTGCAGTTGCAAAAGGAAAAAATAATTTACCTGAAAAATTTCGCGTATCGTTACCTATTGGTGAACCCGAAAATTCTTTAATAAGATTAAAACTATGGGTTAATGGCAAATTACCACAACAAGCGGAGACATGGTTTGCAAAACTTGCAACTTATGAAGATTATACTTTATATGCTTGTTTACCACAAACAGGAAGAACTAATCAAATTAGAATTCATTTAGCTGCAATAGGACAGTGGATAGTTGGTGATAAAATGTATCATCCAAATGAACAAGTCTTTATTGAATTTTACGAAAAAGGATATACAGACTGGGTTCATGAACAAACTATTTTTCCACGCCACATGCTACATAATGCAGGTATAATGCTAGATGAAGGAAATAAAGCATCAGCATTTTCAGATCAACCTATTATTTGTGAATTATATTCTGATATGATGGCCTCTGAAATTGTAAAGAACTTATTTAATAAAGCAAAAATACCTTTAGATAAAAATAATCAACGTGACTATTTTAAACATATTTTTATTGAATTAAACAATACAAATTTCCAGCACTACCCAGATATTCAATTAGGAGAAACTGTATGAATAAATTAACAGACAATTTTGATACAATATGTGTACATGCTGGAGCATCCCCAGAAGAAACTACTGGAGCAATAATGACTCCAATATTTCAGACTTCAACTTTTGTCCAACCAAGCCCTGGAAATCCTAAAATATACGACTATTCTCGCGGAGGAAACCCTACACGGACTGCTTTAGAAGAAGCCTTAGCCGCATTAGAAAAAGCAAAATACGCTGTTTCCTTTTCCTCTGGTCTTGCTGCTGTTGGTGCTATAGCGCAATTATTAAATCCTGGTGATCATGTTTTAGTCTGTGATGATGTTTATGGAGGAACAGGGCGACTTTTTAGAAGACTTTTCGCTAAATATGAAATTATATTTGAATTTATCGATATGACTGATATAAAAAATATTGAAAAATCTATCAAAAATAATACTAAATTAATCTGGATTGAAACACCAACCAACCCATTGTTAAAATTAATAGATATAGAAAAAATTTCTGTCACTGCAAAAAAACACAAAGCGCTAGTAGCTGTTGATAATACTTTTTCTTCACCCATTTTTCAAAACCCTATAGAATTAGGAGCTGATATTGTTGTACACAGTACGACAAAATATATTGGCGGTCATAGCGATATGGTTGGTGGTTGTATTATGCTAAATGATCTGACTTTAGCAGAACAACTCAAATTTATCCAATTTGCAGGCGGGAGCGTGAATTCTCCTTTTGAAGCTTTCTTATTACATAGAAGTATAAAAACCCTTGCACTAAGAATGAAGAAACACCATGAAAATGCTATGCTAATTGCCAAAGAAATGGAAAAATTAAATATTTTTTCTGAAGTTATTTTTCCTGGTTTAGAATCCCATCCTCAACATGCCCTCGCGAGAAAACAAATGCGCGGTTATTCTGGCATGATTTCCGCTAGAATAAACGGTGATTTTGAAAAATTAAAACTATTTCTTGCAAATTTAAAATATTTTTCTTTAGCTGAAAGCCTTGGCGGAGTGGAGTCTTTAGTGAATCATCCCGAATCTATGACTCATGCTAGCGTCCCTGAAGATCACCGTAAAATTCTTGGAATCACACCCAACCTCTTAAGATTCTCTGTCGGTATTGAAAATGCTCACGATCTTATAGATGATATTAAATCTGCTGCAAAAATTTGACTCGTGCACAATCCCTCCGCTCAACTTTTTAAATCTTTATGACCGATAAACCGTAAAAGGAGGAGTAGGGGATATGAGTGGATTAGGACCCAAAACCAATAAAAAAGTCATGCGTTCTTCTAGTGAGCTTGAATTGATAAAACTTATATTAGATGAAGATAAAGAATTAAAAAAAAGAGTTATTCGCTTTATCCAAAAAAGCTTAGGAAAAACAAGCTCTGCGACAGCCAAAAAGCAGAAAAATTAATTTTAAAAGTCAGTATCTGAAAATATTTAAAACAATAATATTAAATTTTTTATTTAACTATTATTGTTTTTTAAAGTCAGAGTCATATTACCTGCTAAAATTTCTCCACCGACCTCGCCTAACAAAGCCATTCCAATTTTTTCCTTTTGACTATCAAAATCATTTTCCAATTTATTATTTAAAATATTTAGTAAAGAAAAAGATGAAACAGCTCCTAAAGAACCAATTTCTTTACTTATTGTAGGAACTAATTTATCTGGAAGATTATATTCATTTTTTAATATATTAATGAGCTTTGGATTAGACTCATGCAGACAAAGACCATACATATTATCTAAACCGCCACATTTTTTTATTGATTTAACTAAATTTTTCCTTACACCCTTTAAATATGTGTCTTTTACTTCTTTGGCCCGAATAACTACTTTGTACATTTTATCATCACTATCCATTTTATAAGTCACACGCCAGTCATGTTCAATGATTTCAGTTTCAATTTCATCGATTGCATAAAAGATTTTAGAAGAGCATTGCTCATTTTCTGCTAAAGAACCTACTAACATTGAACCTACACCTTCTGAAAAAATACAATTCATTAACCAATCATTCATATTATCAATTCTTGCGTCTTTTAAACAAGCAATATGAGAATGAGGTAACATATTATTCTCAGATGTTACGAGAAAATTGGAACCTTTTGGATAACCTTCTAACATTTTTTGAACATAATTTAGAACAATAAATAAACCTGAGCACCCTTGATTCATAAATAAAGTATGAATATTTTCTTGAATACCGAGTTCTTTTCTTATATTAAACATTTTTATTTCTAAGAAAGGAAATAAATAACCAGTTAAATGAACATGACCAACAATATTATGATTTTTTATATCTATATTTTTTAAACAATTTTTTATACTTAGTTTTAAAAGATCATATAAATCATCGTTTTCTTGTGACTGACTTAAAGCATAAAACTCACTTTTTTGAATATCTTTATTCCTATTTTTTCTTATAAATGTTGCTGTTTTGTTAGTTAGAGATAAACTTTCAATACCTATATTATTTTTAACAAAACTAATGTCAAATGGTTTACCAGTTATATTATCATTAATACTTTTCATACCAGCCATCATTTCTTCAGAGTCCATTAGAATGCCATGCTCTTTAGCATTAAAACCAGGAATTAGGCAATCGATATCTTTGATATAAAAATTATTCATATAAAACCTCATGTTAGTATTTCATTAAAAATTAATTAGATCCTAAAAAAATCAAGCACTAATCTATTTATTAGATAATTAGTAAATTCATATACTTTTGTTTTAATAATACTAAAATAGTAATAATAAATTATTTACTTTTATGTTAATAAATCAGAATAATTAATAACTAACAGTATTTACATAATTAGTCTCCCTAATAACAACATAAATATTTAATTTTATAAAAATCAGCAAAATTTCACAAAAAGAACTTTAATTAAATTGATATTTAAAATCAATTCTAAAATCGTCAAAATTTTATAATAAACTGGAATTTTTTTACCTACATTAATTACTATATAATTAGTTAACTTAATTATATAAACTTTAAAAAGGATATATTCTTGCTAAATTTTGTAAAAATATTTTTAGCTATAACAATATTATTTAGTCAAAAATGCCATGCAAAAGAAATTCTGCTACGCCTTACATATTCTGATCACGATGCTTCACCCTGGCAAATAGGAGATGGTGAAGCTATTTTTAATCCACCTGGTTTATCTGTAGATATTATTAAAAAAGCTGCCAAAAATTTAGGATACAAAGTTATTCTTTCAAGAGTTCCTACGAATAGAGTTTTAAACAATTTAAAGTTAGGTATAACAGATGGAGCTTTTATATATTCATACGTGGAAGATAGAGCAGAATCCGCTGCTTATCCCATGAAAGGGGATAAACTTGACCATGAAAGAAGAATAGCAACTCTCAGTTATTATTTTTATAAAAATAAAAATTCACCTGCTATTTGGAATGGTAAAACTATTTTAAACAATAACACAGATATTGGTGTTGCCCGCGGTTATGCAGGTTTAGATTTACTCCATAAAATGAATTTAGCTTACGAAGAAAGTAAAGGTATTGAAACTCTTGTAAGAAAAGTTCAATCTGAAAGATTGTCAATATGTTTAGGCCAAAGTATGATTGTAGAGCATTTTATAAAAAAATTAAACGCTGATAATCTTATTAAATTAGAACCAGCTGTGGCAGCTAAAGATTATTTTTTATTATTTTCTCATCAATTTGTTAAAAAAAATAAAGATATAGCTGAAAAATTCTGGACACAAATTGGAAAAATACGTGACACAGAAACAGAAAAATTATTAAAATATTATGAAAAATTTTAAAGCATTTAATTCTATATAAATAGTATTAAATGCTTTAATTTTAACAATCAACAAATTATCAGGTAACAAAGAAACATTTCATTTAAAATAGCTCTTTGTTACTCACTAAATTGCAAATATTATCTTCCATGATTTACTTCAATAACTGATTCAGCAATTTTTAATTGACGAATGTAGTATGAAACAAAAGCTGGAGAAGCATCTTTATTTAGTGGAATTTTGTCTTTTAAAGCTGTTATTTTATAAACATATTTATGAGGTTTATCTCCTTTTGGAGGACATGCACCGCCATAACCATATTCACCGTTAACAGACTTTATGAAGTCAGTTCTACTTTCGATAGTTCCTTTAGGAAGTAGTTTAATATTTTTACTAGCTCCTTTTGGAATTATATTAACATTAGCTGGTATATTAAATGCAAGCCAATGCCAAAATCCACTGTCAGATGGACCATCTACATCATATAAAGTGACTGCAAATGCTTTAGTTTCTTTAGGTGCATTTTCCCATTTTATTTCTGGTGAAATGTTTTTACCATGACAATCAAGAGCATTTAATACATAGTCATTAGCGAAAGTATTTTCTTCTGTTATTCCTGACACATTTGCTTTAAATTCAGTAGCAAAAGCTGCAGTATTTAAAGAAATAAGTGCGGTAACTGCAACTATTTTTTTCATAATATTTCCTTCCTTTATGAAATAATTCTTCTTGTCATTTCTTAAAATGACTTCTTTTAATTATCCAATTTTTTTTTAAAGTGAAAGATATTTTTCAAATAATTATTTTTTAATTAGTCTTTTTTTAAAATACATTTATGAATAATAAATAGATTAGAACATAATATTTTAATTTTATTTAAATTACATAATATTAATAAATTTATTGGAAATAACTCAAATAAGCTGAAATAATTACTTATAAATTTCCTAAATATTAAAAATCACTGGCTAATTACTAAGTATACTTATATTACTGTATTTATAACATTTACGCTTTTTAATACCTTATTTTAGGCTAAGTAAGCACTCATAAAATGTGTACTTAAGAACATTTTTATACTTATAAATGCCAATAACACGGCAAAAATTCGCTTCAAATGTCCAACTGGTAATGTGTGAGCTAATTTTGCTCCTAACGGCGCAAACAATAAACTGGTTGGAACCAACGAAATAACAGCTGGCCAATATATATACCCTGAGCTAAAATCTTGTCCATTTTTTAACCCTAAAAGAAAATATCCTATTGCCCCAGCCGCAGATATCGGTAAACCACAAGCAGCTGACGTAGCAATAGCGTTTCTGAGAGGTATTTTAAACCAAAGCAATAACGGCACAGTTAGCGATCCACCCGCAATTCCGACTAATGCACTTAAACAACCAATGCCACTTCCAATTAAATTAGTTTCAAAGGCATTTGGTATCCCCATTTTACCAGAAGGTACGAGTCCTAAAAAAAGTTGAATAGCAATGATTATTAAAAATATAGAAAAAATTATTTTTAAAATTTCATTCGATAATAAACTTGCGATGAAAACCCCTGAAATTGTGCCAATAATCATACCTGGAGCAAATTTTTTGACCACTGCCCATTCAATAGCCTTTCTTTTATGATGCGCTCTGATAGAGGATAGTGCGGTAAATATTATAGTGGTCAGAGAGGTCGCAAGCGCAATTTGCATGATATTTGCTTGAGCTATATTAGGATGATTTTGTAAAACCCATAACAAAATGGGGACAAGGATAATGCCCCCTCCAATACCAAGTAACCCAGCCAAAGTTCCCGTAACAGCCCCAATAACTAGCAATACAACAATTTCATACATGGTGACTCATTTTCTTAAAATGCGTTGTAAATTGATTATAATTTCCTGTCATAATTTCATTTATTTCACCCAATGGCATAACACTTTCATTTTTTATTGAGCTTGCCCAATTATTTCCAACTAAGTTTTTCATACGTTCATTCATAGCATGCATTGCTTTAAATAATAAAGGTGCACTCAAATTCATTATAGAAATTCCTAACTGCTGAAAATAATCAGCAGAGTGTTGTAGTAGTTTTCCTCCATCAACAATATTGGCCATAATATGGGCGCGTTTATTAACAAATTTTATTACTTTTATAAGATCCTTTTCATCAATACCATCAACAATAATAATTTTTGCTCCAGTCGATATAAAAGCTTCTACTCTATGTAACGCTTCATCATTATTTGTTGATGAATCTGTTCTAGCAATAACTTGCATAGGATATGAACTTTCTAATGCTAAAGACAATCTTTCAACACTTTCTTTTAAAGGGCGCACTACTTTTTTTGGAATATGACCACATACTTTATCATCTAACGTTTGATCTTCTAGTTGAATAGCAGCTACCCCTAAATTGCGTAATTCTATACAGGTGCGCCGCAATTGCTCTTTCCCACCTAAACCAGAATCGATATCACAAGTTAAAAAAATCTCAGGGTGATTGGATCGAATAGTTTTAGCAGCATGAATAATTTCATTGGAATTGATCAATCCGACATCAGGCCAGCCAAACTGCGAATAGGTATAACCCAAGCCACTTATAAATAAACCTTTTGTCTGTGGATATTTAGTCGCAATTGCTGCTGAAGCAGCATCAAATATTCCTACATTTACCAAGATATGATTAGTGTCTAAATAATTTAACAGCATTTTTCCCATGCTTTTATTAAATAATTCCATTATTTCTCCAATTTTATATATTTAATTTTAAAAACTATTGAATTTGAAAACTATAAAAATATGTTATGAGAACTATATATATCTTTATATCAAAAAAAAATTTATGTCTAGAAAAAAATTATCTGTAAGTATAATATTATAAAAAAATTAGATTTACAAATTTAACAAATATTAAAAATATAAAACACTAATTAATTAAATTTTTAAAATTTTAAAATAAATTATTTATACAGCAGCTACAGCACAAGGATCTTCACCTATCCAAAATATAAAATCAGCGATTGAAAATCGTGATCGGATAAAAGGAGAAAATCTTAATGCCCATCGATATTCTAATGCAGATGTTGAAGGCAGAGTGGCTTCTGGAAATATAGGTAAATTTGCATTGCTCAGTAATAATTCAAGTTCATAAGCACGAATTGTTAATTTTTTTAAATGCTCTTTAATAACTGGAAAATCTTTAATAAAAAAAGAAATATTATTTTTTGCGACAGCCCATTTATCACTTTTTTTCATATAATCATGTAAAAAAATATTCTTTACACTTTCTATTTGTTTTTTTTCAATTTCAAAGAAACTATTTTCTGCAACATTATATGGAGCCTTTAATAATAATTGTAATATTAATTTATCAGCTTCTTTTTCATTTAATGTTCTAAATTTATTTTGCTCAAATGTTTCAAAATCAAAAAGCCAATCAAAAGTCATAGCACTGGCTAAAGAAGCTAATGCAACTTGTTCACCATGTAATACCAATTCTCTGTGCGCTGTTAACCTAAGATAATCAAGGCTATGACTAATGACATGTTCATAACCACTAAGAGGTGTTGTTTCTCCACTTAATGACATTGCCAAACCTGCCATTGCCAAAGCTGGCGACAATAAAGAAACAGCTGCACTACTAAGATGAGAATGTTTAAATGTTAAAGATAACTCTTTTAAAGCAATTGAAAAAGGATCCATCAAACGAAAGGCTAATTCATTATAATTATCACTAATCCCTAATTTATATCCTAAAAACCAATCTCCATAAGCCACAAAACGTGCTAATAAATCGCCATATCCTGCACGTGATAATGAAATAGGTGCTGCTTGAAGTAAAGGTTCTATCCAAATAGTATAATC
>CAYSZE010000085.1:0-8267 GCA_964435255.1 uncultured Oligoflexia bacterium | reverse complement strand
ATATAACGTGGGCTGATTTCGCCTTTTGTTGACATGGTTCCTTATACCAAAGTTTCTTCCCAAGGAAATACTATTTTTCCGTTTTCCTTTAGTTCAAGAGCTTTTTTTATGACTGCTGCGACTGCTGCATCTACCTCTTTTTTTTGAACTTTTCTGCCATCCCATTCCGACTCTATAAGGTGCCGTCTTTTTTTTGCAACATTGCATAAAAACTTATCTTTCATTTCATTGCTTTCTAATCTTAGCGCAAGGGATAAAGTTTGGTCTGGCAATTGAGCACACAATAAAGATATATGATTTTGATTTAATTCGGTTAATTTTGCCAATGTCAGCAATTCGTGCAGCAACTGTTGTGCAAGAGCAGCATTCTTATCCTTTATTCCTTCTAATAACTTTGTTCTAAATTCAGGGTTAGCAGCTTGTAACATATGTTTAATTTTATCAATTCCATCAGTATCTAAAGCCTTTGGGGTGATATTTTTTTGTAATTTATTAAGTTCTTCATAGATATTTTCGAGTTCTGGCGTATCTACATGATTTAATTGACTCATTCGCAATAATATTTCACAGCGGACATTTTCTTGCAGAAATTTAAATATGGCATTAGATTTTTCAGGGCTCGCAATAGCTAGAATTAATGTAATTGTCTGCGGGTGCTCTTGTTTAAGCCACTGCGAAAGTATTTTGTTTTGTAAATTATTTAAAATATTCCTTATTTCTTCAATAAGATAGGAATCAGAAAGTGAATCGATCCATTTTGGATCTTTAAGAGTTTGGTTTGCTGTTTGTAATATTTTTTTTTGCGCTTTCTAGGGAAAATTTTCCCTGATAAGAATTTATTTTTTTTATTATTTCTAAGAATTCCAGCGCAATTTTATCAATATCTTTTTCAGTCAATATAGGTAAGCGATTCAAAGCACGTAAAATTTTTTTAACTTCAAATTCTGGAATATTAAGAATAAGTTTTGCAGCATTTTCCTCGCCTGCTAAGGCAAGTATTGCAGCAGCTTTTTGGCTTGGAGTCATGTACTTTTTTCCTTAGGAATTGATTTTTTTATTTTATGCTTTTACTTTAACATTTTTAATATGGGTTAACCTAAAGTCTTAGAGGCTAAATTATGTCAACAATGAATCACATTAGGGTTGCTAACCCAAGTGAAGCACTTATAAATAATAAAACTTATATTCGTGTGACTTCACATCTTGTGCTAAGTGCGCATTTAAACGCAGGAAATAATTTATTTGGTGGATTGCTTGTGCAATGGGCAGATGAATGTGCTGGTATATTTGTTATGGAAATTTTAAAAACCCATCATGTCGTAACAAAAAAAATATCGGAAGTGCTTTTCAATGAACCCGCTAAATTAGGAGATGTGCTGGAATTTCTTTGCTGTGTAAAAGCAGTAGGAAAGTCATCAATTACAGTGGAATGCATTTGTCGGGCCAAACAGATTGACACAGAAGATAGACTTCGTACTATCTTAAACTGTGACCTCGTTTTTGTAAAAATAGATAAATTTGGAAGATCTACGCATCATAATTTCGCCATAGAGGAAAGTTAGTTATGTTTAAATCCCATTGTCTTCAAGTGTTAAGTTCTGCAGCAACTGAATGTCTTTGGGAACCCGCGCAAGAAAAAATTAATCAAGCAAATTTAACTGCATTTATAAAATTTATAAATTCAACATACCACTTGCAATTAAATTCTTTTCAAGATTTGTATTTATGGTCAATTAATGCCCATTTTTCTAATAAAAATCAACAAGATAATTCTTTATTTTGGCAAAGTATTATAGATTATTTTGAACTTAACATAGAACAAAAAACAAAAATAGCAGTTGAAAATTTAAATGATTTTAAAAAAGTAACATGGTTTCCTCAAGCTAAATTAAATTTTACTCAAAATTTATTACAAAAGAACAATGCAGATCCTGCGATAGTTTTTAAAGCGGAAAATTTTACTGAAAGAAGAATGAGTTGGGCGCAATTAAATTCTGCTGTTTCAAAAATGCAACAATTTTTTTATGAAATTGGTATAAAACCAAATGATCGCATTGCCTTTTATCTGCCCAATTTACCTGAAACTGTTGTTTTGGTTTTAGCTGCCGCCAGTATCGGTGCAGTATGTTCTTTTTGTTCACCTGATTTTGGTATACAGGGAGTTTTAGATCGTTTTGGGCAAATTGAACCTAAACTATTTATATATGCAGATTCTTGCATTTATAACGGAAAAATAATACAAGATTTCAAAAAAATTAATCATATAATAGAAAGTTTAAAAACAGTTACTCATATTTTAGAAGTAAATTATTTTGAAAATGCACAGACCCATTCACATGAGCCCTTGTTTGCAAATCATATTTCTTTCTTTAATTATCAAAAGGTATTAAATCAATTTCATTTCAAACCTATAGTATTTGAAAAGTTTTCTTTTAATCATCCTCTTTATATCATGTATTCATCAGGAACTACAGGTGTGCCAAAATGTATTGTGCATGGTGTAGGTGGTACTTTAATTCAACATATTAAAGAACATCAATTGCATTGTGATATGAAATCGGGAGATAAAATTTTTTATTATACAACTTGTGGTTGGATGATGTGGCAATGGCTTGTTTCTTGCTTGGCTTCAAAATGTACAATTGTATTATATGATGGTTCACCTTTTTATCCTTCTCCTGAGGTGTTGTTTGAATTTATTGATCGCGAACAAGTCCGCTTTTTTGGAACTTCAGCAAAATATTTAGATGCCGTTCGAAAATCAGGGTTTATACCAAAAGAAAAATACAAATTTGCCAAAATGGATATTATTGGCTCAACGGGATCTCCATTGGTGCCTGAAAGTTTTGAGTTTGTATATGAAAATATAAAAAAAGATGTTTGTTTATCATCTTTATCTGGAGGAACCGATATTATTTCTTGTTTTGTGTTAGGCAATCCTACTGGAAAAGTTTTTAAAGGTGAAATACAGACCCGTGGTTTAGGAATGAAAGTAGAAGTGTTTAATGAGGAAGGAAAAAGTATAAAGAATGAAAAAGGTGAATTGGTTTGTACTTTGCCATTTCCATCACAACCAATTTATTTTTGGCAGGACCTTAATAATGAAAAGTTTTATAACAGTTACTTTAATAAATTTATTAATGTTTGGTATCATGGTGACTGGGCTGAATTAAAAGAAAATGGAGGTGTTGTTATTTATGGCCGTTCTGATGCTACGTTAAATCCAGGTGGGGTACGTATTGGGACTGCAGAAATTTATCGGCAAGTAGAACAATTTAATGAAATTGCTGAAAGTTTAGCGGTCGATCAAAAATGGCATAATGACACACGAATTATATTATTTGTAAAATTAAAGCAAAATTGTTCTTTAGATATACATTTAATTAATGCAATTAAAAACAGACTTAAAATCAATTGTTCACCAAGACATGTCCCAGCTAAAATTATTGCGGTGCCTGATATTCCCAGAACACGTTCTGGGAAAATTGTTGAGACTGCTGTAAGAAATGTTATAAATGCAATGGAAGTTAAAAATAAGGAGTCTATGGCAAATCCTGAAGTTTTAACGTTCTATGAAAAACTTCCTGAATTACAAACAGAATAAAGATATTACTATGAAATTTTTAAATCCTTTGCTCATTTTATTTAGACATGGGCAAACTGATTACAATGTTGAAAAACGTTTTCAAGGCCAGATTAATTGTCCTCTAAACATAAATGGCTTACAGCAAGCACAACAGACAGGAGAAATAGTCAGCTCTTTATTAACAGACATTTTTAACAGCTTTCCTAATTCTAAGGTCATTGAATGTATTACTTCTGATTTACAAAGGGCTTCCGAATCTGCGCATGTGGTGCAAAAAGTAGTCGCTAAAAATTTAAATATAGAATTAAAATTTAAGGCTCATTCTGCTTTTCGTGAATTTCATGCAGGTAAACTGCAAAATTATACAGTCGATGAATATATTCAAAAATTTCCAGGCGAATTAGAAAAATACTTTGCTGATTATAAAAATGATCCTTGGCATTCAAAATATCCAGGAGAACATGCAGAGTCGTGGTCTATGGTTTCAGCAAGAATTGCGCCTTTTATAAGAAATTTGAATACCCATTTTCTTGAATTATTGGCGAAAGATCCACTTTATGATGTTATGGCTAATGATAGTGTGCAAGATATTTTTATTTGGTCGACACATGGAGGGATGATTAGAAATATTTTATCTCTTATGCATATTTTTGATTTAAACCACTCTAACTTAAGTTTAGGTAATGGCGATGTTCTTCTTTTAAAGCCTAGTCACTTTTGTCAAAATAGGAATGAACAGCATAAACTCATTGTTGAAAAAGCTTTTGATTATGACTGTAATGTTGCTTGGGATTTATTGAAACATGTTCCCGTAGGAGATGCCAGTACAGTTCTTACAGATATTTCAAAACATCTTAAGTAATGGGATTCTGTCAAATTTTTAACTAACAAATTTAATCATCTTAATATCTTCCGAAAAGGTTCAAGTAGAAACGCCTTAAAAAGGAAGAAAATTTGATTAGGTTAAAAAATATATTAATTAAATTTTTTATTATATTTACCCTTATTTGTTTTGTATGGCATGATGTGTCACATGCTGCACCAAAGAATTATTTTATTTATACTGTTAAGAAAAATGATACTTTATTCAAAATTTTAAAAAAATTCAAGTTAACTCCTGTATTTGGTAAAAAGGGTTCATTAAATAAAACTTTAGCCTTAAACCCAAAGAAAAAGAAAACTAAAGGTAATTTAATTTATCCCAGAGAAAAAATTAAAATTCCTTATTTTAAAGGTAGGAAAAAAAGAAAAGGGAAATTTGCGACAGGTTATTATCAACAAAAGCCTTTAGAAAAAGAAGTTGCTAAAAAAGAAATTTCTATTAATTTAATTGGGCAATTAGAAAAAAATTTAGTCACTTTGAAATGGGAAGTTGTAAATGAAACAAATGAATTGAAATATGAAGTACATAGAGCATTAAGTCCTGGTACTGAATTTAAAATTATTGAAGAAAATTTAAAAGTAAAAGAATTTAAAGAAAAAAATTTAGACTATAACAAAGACTATTTTTACAAAATAATAGGAAAAGATGAAAATGGAATTCTTGTCCAGTCAAATGAAATTAAGATTAAGTATGAACCCAGTTTTTATATGAGTTTAAAAGGCTTGTTACATGATAAAAAAATTCTTTTAGAATGGGATACTTTAGAAGATAACAATGAAATTAAATATACTGTTAAAAGAAAATTAAAAGAGGAAAAAAATTATAAAGATATTCTAATAAATAGTAATGAAACAAAACTAATAGATGATAAAATTGATGATGATGAAATTTATAATTATCAAGTTTCAGCAAGTTTAAAAAATGAAATAATTGCTACTACGAACGAAATTGAAGTCATTTCATTTAAGTCGGAGAAAATACCTCAAAATATTAGTCTTAATATAGGTACCTCCTATTTTACTTATCATGAATATAACACTCAAAATAATACTGATAGTATTTTATATTCATCAGTGAGTCCTTCTTTAGGGATAAAATATACTAAAAATTGGACTCAGAATTTTAATACTTATGGTTCTGCTTATTTAACTTATGTTGATTTCTTAAATAGCGGATACTATAGATTGTCTGGTAATCCATTTGTATTGTATGGATTAAATTTGGGGGTTAACTATAATATAATTAAGAATTTATATATTCATGATAAAATTAGTTTTGGCAATGATGTTATTTATAAGCCTTTTAGTAATAATTCTAGTCTACAAAATATTTATGTATTAAATAATAGCGTTTACTTAGGACTTAATTTATATAATGGAGATAAATTTGTTTTACAAAGTGAAATTGGTTATATTTCATCAATTTCTCTGACTAATTCCAATGGCATAGGATTTGGATACGAATATGACATCATTCTATTGAAAAAGTTTGATAGTTTCAATTTAGCTACAAAAGTTTATTATCTAAATAAAAATATCAAAACCTCAGATGTCACATCAAATGTAGCTGATTTTGGAGTAGTAGGTGAAATAACATTTGCGGTAGGGGATAAATGATGGATTTGATTAAAAGATTCATACAAAATTTTATCCTATTTCAAATTCTATTTTGCTTCATTTATTGCAATGATGTCCATGCTCAAGCAGAAGACAATAAAATTTTTCATGATATTGAAATAATTAATCCTGTAGATGCAAAAAATACCGAGCAAAAAAATGAAAATTTACCTAAAAATGAGAATGTGTCAACTGATAATGAGAATTTAAGTAACAAAACAAATCAAAATGAACAAATTAATAATTCTGTACCCCCAGCTGCTGAAGAGCAACCTGTAGTGAAAGAAGAGACAGGGAAAAATGTAAAAGAAGAAAACATACAAGAACAAGAAAATAAAACGAAAATTGAACCAAGTTTTCTTTCCTACCAATTGAATGGAGGAGTAAGATACTATCAAATTTCTGGCACCGATAAAAACTATAATTTATCGCAAACAATTATATTTAAAGCTGCAACATTACAAGAAATAGGACTCACACAAAGTTGGACAAATGATTTTAGAACTTATCAAAATCTTAATTATTCAGTTTTGCAAGTTTCTTCTTCTAATTCAGGAATTGCTGTTTACAATTCTTTGAACAGAATATTAAATTTTATAGTAGGTCTTGATTATGACTTAACTAGTATCTTTTATATTCAATCAGAATTTCAATATGGTGGTTTAATTGCTTTTAGAGCATTAAATTCTCAAGCAACAGTTATTGAAACACTTCTCATTCCAAGAATGAATTTTGTTGCAGGACTTCATATTTTTGCAACGGAACATTTAGAGTTTAATTCTTACGGGGAAATTGATGTGATTATCCCTACCAGTAATGGAAATTATGGTAACGTAAGTGGTTTTGGTTATGAGTTTGGACCTGAATTTATCTTTAAAAAGAAAGAATGGTCTATAAATACCAAAATATATTATAACTCATTAAGTTTAAAAACAACTCCTATTAATCTTAACTACATTGAACTTGGGTTTCGTTTAGGAATTAGTTTTGATTTATGAGATAGCCAATTTAGAGGATGTGTTATTAATGTTTGGGCTAAAACATATAACTCTCCAGGGAGAGGTGGAAGAGCAATATTATTTGCATTTCTATTTGGATACTTTGGAAACAAGACATACCCATTAGTAGGGGTTTTCAGAATATTGTTTTCTATAAATCCGATTGCAGCATTTTTTTCAACGTAAGTAAAATTTTTAAGATTATTATTAAGCCTTTTAGTCGGATTATTGAAACTTTC
This sequence comes from uncultured Oligoflexia bacterium, assembly GCA_964435255.1. Classification (GTDB taxonomy): domain Bacteria; phylum Bdellovibrionota_B; class Oligoflexia; order Silvanigrellales; family Silvanigrellaceae; genus Silvanigrella. The sequence continues at coordinate 945 of CAYSZE010000085.1, read as the reverse complement.
TTTATGGGTTATGTGGAGAAATTCAAAGTCTTCATTTTTGTGTGCAATTTTTTTAATATCAATATGATGTAAGTAAACAAGATCCATGTTTTTTATTGAGCGTCGAATAATATGATATGTCATTCTTTCTGCTTGGGGATCAAATCCTTGTTCACCTAGTTCTATTGTGATGCCCGCTTTGCCACCGCTGCGGACATATTCGTCAGTGCACATCCCTGCATTAGAAAAAGCTGCACCTTTCTTTCTTGTTACATACGTTTTGGCGATTCCTGCCGCTCTTGCCCAATAATAACTTTTATAATCCATTTCAAAAATATAAAAAGGACGCAGACAAGGCATAATAGTTTGGTGAAAATCAATATAAACATCAGCTGTACTTAACAAAGGAGAGAGTTCTGACGCTCTTTTTTTTTCGGAAGATTGCATAAGATTTACGGAGCCAAAACTTCTATTGAGATCAGCTTCTAAAAAGCGCACATTTTTTTGTGCAGCAGCAACATTTCCTAGAAAAAAAGAAATTTTGCCCCCATATGTAATTTTTTTTTCATGTAAATCTTTGATTATTTTTAAGATAGCTGGCAGTGATCCCACTTCATTTCCATGCACAATTCCCGAAATAACAATATGTCCAGAATGTTTTTTAAAATCAAAAGTTAAAGAATAATTAATGCCATTGCTGTATTGTTTTGCAAAGGAAGTAAAACGTTCTAAATAGGAATTTAATCTTTCTAAATTATACTCTGTCATTTTAAACCTTACTATTAAAGAATATGAAAGATAGATAAAATCTTTCGATTGCAAAAAAATAGCATTTAATTTAGATGTTGATAAGGAGTTTTAAGGAATTCCTATTTAACATTTTATTATTACATCCAAATTTTAAAGGGGCGAAAATTTGCCTATTTATGTATATGAACCCACTTTATGGTCACAAGATGAAGATGT
>CAYSZE010000084.1:0-3842 GCA_964435255.1 uncultured Oligoflexia bacterium | reverse complement strand
CTTCTTCAAGTTTTCTCTTGTTCTCTCCTGTAGCAAAGGGAAGGTGAAACCACCATGCCCCCTTACTAGCTACGCTGTACACAACGTTATGAATCGGAAACTTCTTCTTGCCGTTTTTCATGTAATCTCCTATATATTGCTGCCTTAGCAAAGTGGTCTTCTCGTAAATAAGTTGACCACAGTGCTTCGGATTCTGGTGTTAGGCTTCTAACAATCACACCGTTCTGGTCGAGGTGCTCCTGGTACTCCAGGTTGGGTTTCTGAGGTCGAGCTATGGATTCCATCTTGTACCTCTAACCTTACTGGCAACCTTCGCAGTTCAGGCTGTCCTGTGGGTCGATTATCGACTCTAGGCTCTTCGCCAGCTGCCTGTCGCTCAATGTCTTCTTCCCAGGTTGGGTTTGCATCGCCTGCTCTATGAGCTTCAATTTGTTCTGGAGTTCTGTTTCGTTCATATTGCTCCTTCATATAGGCTAAACGTTTCTGTTCTTGTGTGTCGTTGTCGAGTCTGTCAGCCACAAGCGTAGCGTAACCTGCTATGTCTCTCCATGAATCTGAATAGTGATTATCACCATTGTAGATTCGAGCAATCTTATTGACAATCATGTGCATTGCTTCAAGTTCATCTTGTGCAAAGTCGAATGTATTCTTACCAGCCATCTCCATGCCCTGTCGAAGGACTATGTGAAGTGATTGTGCTATTCGTGCCTGTCCCATAAAAACTCCGTAACGTGTGCCACGTTCTTTCAATACTTCATCTACGCTTTGTACCATGAGTGTCCCCCCAAATCTAATACTATTCTTACTGTTACTTCATCTTCGAACTCTTTAACTCGGACGCTGAATCGTCCAGAGCCTACTTCTGTATCACGATATTCTTCATCTGATTTGTAGAAGTATTCAAGTGCACTGTCGGTTAAACGTGTTATCGTGTCCACCAATTCATTATGAGTTGGCGACTTTCCCTCTCCGTATGTCCAACCATATAGATTAAACAGCGGTGCTGCTCGTTCTGCTGCAGCGTGTATTTTGTCATACAACATATCGGTTGTAATTCTACTAATTGTCCCCATTGATTTCCCCTTTTACTAACTTCTCTTTATACCACTGGGCTAACCCATGAGTGGCGTACTTCATTATATCACTTTTGTAAATGCTATAAAGTTGGTCTTTAATGTTCTCTTTCTCTTCGGTCTCAATGTCAACATTGATTTCCTTGAGAAGTGCTCCAATATCTTTAGGAGTGCCAGTTAATTCACCTCTTTCACGTAGGTGCTGGACTGCCTTGTTCCATCGAGCTTCTGTACGATAGTTCTCTTTCAAGACATCGAACTTGCCCTTACCAGTATTCAATCGTGTCCAATCCTTATTGTGGACTTCTTTGAATGCTTCTGTAACATATTTACCAGACATAACCGATAGCGGTATCTGCCCCAAGAACATCCAAGGTTTATAAGCCTTTACGACCACCCCTTCAATGTTCTGACCACCGAGATAGCTAGGAGTGTCTTCTACCATCTCGAGGATTTTATCTTGACTAATCTCACCACGAAATAGTAGTGGAACTGGGTCAACATCAAGTTTTTCGCTCCATTCCACGATAGCATCGTAGTTTAGGAACTCTCGTGTTTCTGCAACATAGACTCCGAACATTGCAAAGAAGTTCTTTGGCGTTCTGTCATAGGCTAGAGTAGAGTGCCTTGGTGTACCGAGCGTCTCACCGTAGAAGAAGATACCTTCTGGCAGTCTGTCTGCTATCGAGTGGACGTAGTGAAATACTGGTGCGAATAGCTTATCTGGTTCATAGAACTCACGCCCCTTCGAGCGAGTGAGAACTTCACCATCTATCTTACCAAATGAGAACTGCGAACCGTCAAGTTTTTCAGTAATCTCCACCTCACCTTCGAAAAGGTCAAGGATTTGTTTGTCCCCAATGTGTAGGATTTTAGGAAACGCTGACGTTTTGCTCATTTGTCTCGACCTTTACATCTACGTTTACTTCAACTGGTCGGTCATACCTACCACCACGCCAGTAATCTATTTCACGTTGTGCTGAATACAACTTTCGCTCCAGTGCGTAAACTTGCATTTTCAACGACTCTTTTTCTGCATCGTATGGGTTAATCATCAACATTCCTGGCTTGGTGTCAAACTCTGATGTCTCAACACCCTTGCAGCAGATAATCCAAGTAAGGATGAATCCGACAATCATTACACCTAATAGAATCCAAAACTCCATTATTTAACTCCTAAAAACTTTAGTAGGTCTGGCTCAACGCATGGCAGAAACTTCTGCGTGAAGTCTTCCCTGCCGTCAAACTCAAACTCATTGTATTCGGTCTGGCGATATGATACTCTACATACCCCCACATTGTCCAAAACACCCCTGGATGTGATTTGATTTGTGCGTTTTTTCGTGTTATATGTATATGAGACCGTCTCAGTCTCAGTCTTGATGAATATCTTCACCGTTCCCACCTATGAACTTAATTGGTGTTCCGTCTTTTGGTAAGTGACCGCTAAAGTCCCAACCGTACTCTGCGTAACCGAGATAGCTTCTTTCTTCCATCTCACCTACTAGTTCCTTCATCGAGTCTGCTTCGACCATTGCCGATTCGTAGTTGAGAAGCCTGTAACCATCCTCTGCATCGTTACCTGTCATCTCTGCTACTTCGTCCCAACCGTAGAACTTGCCGTTGTGTTCCTTGCCAATCCATACGTTATTCGCTGACATGACCGCCCCTTCTAACTGTGTAGTTAATCATTTTGTAGAGTTTGTTCTTGTCGGTATGTGCTATATCACAGTCCCGAGAACTATCTTTGAACCTCAAACTCGCAACGTATCCGAGTTCTCCGTTCTTTACAATTACTATTGACTCAACTCCCATTGAATTACCCCTTTGCTGCTAATGCCAGTAGCTTGCCAGGATGAAATCCTACTGTGAAATCTTCCCAGTCATTCAGAACCGTAACAGGTACTGTCATTGCCCCAGATTTTGTTATTACTTCTTGACGTAGTTCTGGGTTCTCACTTACATCAACGAAGTTGTACTTGACTCCTTTCATGTCAAACAGTTTAGCTACCATCGGACAATATGCACAAGTCGGTGTTTTATATATCGTTATCATTATTTCTTCTCTACTTGTCCTGGTAGAAGTATCTTCTTCCCAGTGTGCAGGTAATGTAATAGCTGTATAGCACTCATTCTGTTTTCTCCTCGTAAGTTACATTCACTTTAATTTGCCCGAGTGGGTAACAACCCTCATCTTGCAAATATCGGATATAGTATTCTGCCTCTCGTAGTTCTTTAATTAGAGCCGTCTTGTACGCCCTTACCGCAGGTAGTAGTTCACGTGGATATTTATCCTGTGACCATTTACCCTGTGCTTCTAAGGCGAAAGTATCTTTTCGGTCTCCTTGAGTGACAAAAATAGATGGCACAAGTTTGGCTAGGACGAACTTTTTATCTTCTTCCTTGAGTAGCTCCATCTGTTCACGTAACCACTCAATACTAAACTCTTTAGCCATCTGTAATCCCCTTTCGTTATGCTAATTCGTCTGGAAGTTCTCCGTAACCGCCTAGAATGTCGTTGACTATGTGAACTGTTCGTTCAAGTTCCGAATACTTATCCAGTAGAAATCCTTTATAATCTTTCAACTGTTCTGGAGTATACCCTTCAAGTATCTCACGTTCTGTCATTCCTTCGAGGACTGGTTGTATCCAGACCTCACCGTTCTTAGACTCCATTTACAACTCTCCCCTTCTTTTTAATTGACGCTTCCGAACACCAACCACCACAAGACTGACACTGATAACGCTGGCTAGAACCACTACGCTTTC
>CAYSZE010000083.1:0-4638 GCA_964435255.1 uncultured Oligoflexia bacterium | reverse complement strand
TAATAATTTTTTCAACTTTTCTAATGTGTTACTTGAAAGGTCGCTTCCGACAATCAATCGGTTACACGAAAAAGAACTTGCCTTAAACTTCTTATGCAATATTAGAAATTTAAGTTTTAAAGACAAATTAGCGTTTGAGTCTTCAGGACTCATACATTTGCTGGCAATTTCAGGCAGTCAAATTACTCCCATTACAAATGGCGTTGCTTATATATGCAGTAAATTCCTCTATTTTTCATTTAAAAGAAAACAACAACCTCTATTATTAATGCAAACCATATATCAATTTAAAATATTTTTTTCTAATTTGCTCTCTTTCACAATTTCATCTTTTTTTGGCTGGTCTGGCGCTTTAATTAGAGTTGTTGCAATAAATTATTTTATGAAAATGAGACTACTGCAAATAATATATGTAAGTGTATTCAATATTTTTCCTTATTTATTTTATGCGACTTATTCTAAATGCTTAACAATATTTTTATTTTCTATATTCTTTGGTAATTTAACTTTTAGTATTTCATTTTTACTATCATTTATAGGGGCACTCAGTTTAAGTACAATAAATAGAATTACAAAATATCTCAATATAAATGACTTTTATTTATATTTCATAAATACTATTTTAACGACTTTTTTTATCAGTCTTCTACTGCTCCCTTTTTCAAAGGCACATATTATTTATGCATGTCTGGCAAATATTTTAGCCGTACCAATTGTTTGTTTTTTTATTACACCCTTAACTCTTATAATTTTAATCATTCCTCACGACTGGGAATTTACAGTCTACATTATAAAAATATTTGATTATTTTTTAGCAATTTTTAAAAATATTTCAATATTATTCACTGACAATCAAATACTGCTTTCATCTTTTAACAGTAATTATAAAATTTTCTCTACGTTTGGTATTATTTATTTAAATATTATTTTTATATTATTATCATTAATAAATGACTTATGCAAAGAAAATAGAATTATAGTAACCAGACTTAAATTTAATTCAATTAAAATATGACAAAAACTCTTGTTCATTTATTATTTTTACATTATACTTTAGCGCATCTTTATATTTTGAAGAACTAGAACTTTCGTTACAAACAAGTAAATCAGTCTTTGAACTAACCGCTGAGACTAATTTTGCTCCTACGCTTTCAAGCATATATTTATATTCATCACGAGGCCGAGAAAGAGCGCCTGTAATACAAATACTTTTGCCAAAATAAGGGTGCGAGCTTTTTAAACTTATTTTTTCATTAGAATGATCATGAATAACTTTAACAAAATTTAACAAATTTTGAATAATTTTTTTCTTATTTTGTAATGAAGACACAAAATCTTCTGCCGATTTTTCCGCCCATCCTTTTTCAGCCATTAGATCGCTTGGTTTCATATTTAATACATTCTGCAATGTTTCAAATTTCTTAGCGACTTCTTGACATTTGACAGCACCTCCTCTTTTTAAGCCAAGGGCTGTTAAAAATTTTGCCAGAGGAATTTCACGAGTATTTTGTATTGCTTTGACTACATTTTCTGACGACTTTTTAGCAAAGCCTTCAATCTGAAGTAAATCGTCTACGGTCAATTTATAAAAGTCTGCTGGTTCTTGTACCAGCCCAGCCTCTCTTATTTTTAAGACAATTTTATCAGATACACCCATAATATCTAAGGCAGAGACAAAGTACACAAGACTTTCTTGATCTTTATAATTACAAACAGGATTATCAAGACACATTAAATCTGGACCTTGTCTGGTTAATTTTCCACCACATTTACATTGCTGCGGTAATTTAAAAGGCTTATCAGCAGATTCTAACAATCTAACAATAGCAGGAATCACTTCACCACTGCGAATAATTTCTACTTTTGCTCCAACAGCATAATTGCCTTCTTCAATAAATTCTGCATTATGTAAAGTTGCATAAGAAATTTTCGCCCCAGATAATTCAACAGTTTTTAATTTTGCGCGAAAAGTTATTTTTCCACTTCTCCCCACATTTTCTTCAATAGCTAAAATTTCTGTTACCGCAGTTTCTCCAGCTTGTTTAAATGCTAAACTTCCACGCGGGTGATGTGCTGTATTACCATAGCTTTCCCATAATATGTCATCATTAAATCGAAAAACAATACCATCAATTTGATAGTCACGTTTTTGCTGATACCACGCTTGTAAAATTTGTTGTATTTCTTCAATATTAGTTAAATTATTTATAGGTTTTAGTATATTTATATTATCATTAAAACCAATAGCATGCGCATAATTAATTTTTTCGCTATATAATGGTTTTTTTTCTATAAAATTATAAAAATCTTTTGCAATTAAAACATGATCATCTCTAAAAATAAGTAAATCATAGACACAAAACCGTAACACACGTAAGACATCTAGGGCTTCATAAACTTCTTTTCTCCCTAATGTACCTGGAACAGCATTTCTAAAACTATCGAATCTATCTTGAAACTTGATAAATTCAGATAAGGGAAAATAAACTTCGCCTCTTATTTCATATTTTATGTTTAAAGTTTTATTTTTAATATTTAATAATTTAGGAATATTTATAACATGACAGATATGCTCAGTGACATCTTCACCCGCTTTACCATTACCTCTGGTCGAAGCACGTAATAATTTTCCTTGTGCATCATATTCTAAAGAAAGAGCCATTCCATCTATTTTATCCATTGCAACGCATGGATTTTTATTTAAAAATTCATGCAATTCTTCGTGTGAATATGTTTTTGCTAAAGATAACATAGGAACGTCATGAAGAATTTTTTTACTTGGTTCTTCAAACGGATTACCAACCAACGATAAAACAGGGTGGGTGGGGGCTAAATTTTTTAAATCTTGTTCTAAGGCATCGAATTCAGCGTCACTTATAATACTTTTTCCTGAATAATATAGCTTTTTATGTTGGAGTATTTGCGAAGCTAGAATTTCAATTTGTTTGTTTATTTCTAATTTGTGGCCCATTAAAAAACCTCCCTTTGGTCAGGGGAGGTTATAACAATTACGGTGTTAATAAAGCAAGTTCTTAACTATTCTATGTAAGGTTTTGCATTTAATATAATTTTTCTTTTTCTTCCTGCATGTCCCATAATACCGTGATTAATGCCTTCATAAATTAGACTGACTTTCGAAGAATCGGTAATGACAATTTCAGCTCTATTTTTAAAAGGGATATCAAGCACTCCTGCCGAATGCACACCAGAAAAAACTTGTTGGCCATCAGCTTCAATAACCAAATTCACTTTTGCAGCTATATTTAATTTAGCAACCCTTTCAATTTCTACTGGAGTTTTATTTTTTTCTATAGCACTTGTGCTAGTTGTTTGCGAAGTACTTAAAGCATTTACTTTTTCATCCCCAGCAACTGTTTTTGTCTGCGGTGGCACTTCAGCCGTTTTTTGGTTTTCTTGTGCTTGTGGAATATTGGAATTGACTACAGAACTGGGTAAAGGTTCAGAATCTCCAACTTCGCTTTCAATTTGTTTTGCGGATAAATTTGTAACCTTAACTTGGCTGGTATTTCGAGAATAAAGGAACAAACTTAAAAAAATAAAGATCATAATAAAAGACAAAATGGCTAAAATTTGAATAGGGTTCAAATCTAAAAAATTTTTCTTTATTTTTTCTTTTTGAGGAGCTTCTTGAGCAGTGCTCAATGGCATATCATGACTTATAACAGCTTCTGCGCTTTGAACTTGAGGTATTGTTTTGAATTCCATTTGTGGTTCTTCAGCAACAAATTTTTCTTCTTTTTTGGGAATAATATGTTCCAATTTAACTGGTTCAGCCGTTGGAAGTGTTTGAAAACTAACCTTAGAATTTGTTTCCGCATTTTTAGATGATGCCTGCTGCTGCACAGGAGCACTTTTTTCATCGACTTGAATACCAAGAACATCATAAATGTTAGGAGTCACTATGCCACCATGACTAGCATGTGCGGCTCTATTATTTGCATAATTATTTTGATTTCGCGTGTAAACTTTAGTTGCTGCATGATTTTCTTCGGTAGGAATAGTTTGATGACTCGGTTGGTAATCATTGTCTAAACTGATTCCTTTTTGAAAATCACTTCGCGAAATAGAACGAATGATTTCAGCCGATTCTTCAGCAGCAGGGTGGTATTTCGATTTTTTACTTGAAGATTGCATCAGACTTTCAGATTGGCGCTCGACCATGACCGTTTGCAAATGATGAAAGGCTTCAAATTCAGGAATTGCTACATTTAACTCTCTTGCATATAAACGAATCAAGCCACGGCCATTTAAACCTGGCGGAAGGACATCCCAGTCTCCAATTTCGATCGCCTCAATATAACGATCCCGAATTTTTACTCTTGCAGACACTTGGGAAGGAGAGAGTCTCTTTATTTCTCTTGCTTGACGCAAACGTTTACCAATAAGAGCGGCAGTTTCATAGGTAACACCAAGTGCATTTTTATCGTTAGGGTATGCGGCTTGGTTGATGCTCATATTCCACAATCCTTATGTTACGATGATCTTAAAATCTTTTTATTACTGGTCGAGGTTTCCCGGAAGATTCAGCTTGACCAACAATGCCTTCGAGTATCATTCTATCCATAATACGTGCTGCTCGATTATATCCTATTCGGAATTCTCTTTGAATACTTGAAG
>CAYSZE010000082.1:0-7914 GCA_964435255.1 uncultured Oligoflexia bacterium | reverse complement strand
CAGACCAAGGTACTTGGTTACAAGGAGCGCCTTCATTAAATAAACACTTTAATATCGTTTTAGATGTTAAGCATGAATTCGAAACTGAAACGCAAGCTAAGCAATTTTGTGAAGATCTAAAAAATATTTGTACAAAAGAACATGGTCCTGAATATTCTTTAATAGGGGTATCAAGTTACATTATTCCTGGTTGGGGATTAATAAGTGTGAAATATAATACACAACAAGCGATTACCGATGATGACTATTCAGCAGAAAGTGAATTTTATCAAGAGGAAAAAACGAATACGAAAACGGCCTCATGCCCAAATTGGAATTTTAAAGATTTTCCAAATCCAGGTGGAGCAAAATATGACGTAGAAAGAATTGTGACAAATCATTTCTTTTCAAATAAAAAATGATATATTTTTCTTGAAAGAAGAGGAGATAGATTATTCAATTATTTGATGCTCATTTTCATATTATAGATAGGAGCTATCCTCTTGTAGAAAATAATGGATATTTGCCAGATGAATTTAAAATAAGTGACTATCTTGCATTTTTATCAGCGTATGAATTAACAGGTGGTGCACTTGTTTCAGGCTCCTTTCAAGCATTTGACCAAACTTATTTAATTGATGCGTTGAAAATATTAGGTAAAAAATTTGTTGGAGTTACTCAAATTCCTGCAAATTATCCTGAAGAAAAAATATTGTCTTTAGATAAACTAGGCATTAAAGCTGTGCGGTTTAATATTAAAAGAGGTGGTTCGGCACTTCTTTCTGAATTGGCATATTTGAGTCAAAAAGTTTATTCGTTGTGTGGTTGGCACACAGAAATTTATATCGATGCTAATGATTTAACTATTATTGAAAAACAATTATTACAAATTCCTAAATGTTCTATAGATCATTTAGGTTTAACTAAAAGTGGTATACCGCAATTACAAAAACTGATTGAGAAAGGAATTTATGTTAAAGCCACGGGTTTTGGCCGTATTGATTTTGACCCTATTCCAGTTATTAAAGAGTTCTTAAAAATAAATCCTAACTCAGTTATGTTTGGTAGCGATCTTCCATCAACCCGTGCAAAAAAACCATTTAGCAATAAAGATATCGAGCTCATTCAAGAGCATTTCAATGAGCATGAATGTAAAAAAATATTTTATGAAAATGCTTTAAATTTTTACAATATAGATTTTTAAAACATCCAACCAATTTTCAAAATATTCCAATAAATAATAGGATATTCTTTTAAATTATCAGAAATTGTTTTTCGCAATTGGTCATTTAGAGATGTGTATTCAGGTGATTGAGTAGCATATGATATGTAAGGTTGGATTGCGGGTTCTGTTAAATTAATTGAATTTTCAACGGAGACATCAAGAGTAAGCTGAGCCCCAATTTCTGTTCCAATTGCAAACCAACCAAACTTACCGCTCCACGTTGCGAGTAACCCTATTTGCGGTGTCCAATAAGTTGAATTTATTGTTAAAGTATCAATAAAGGGAGTTGTAACTTTTTGCGGTAAATTTGGAATTGATAAGTTTATTGAACCAGTAGACTTGAAAAAAAATTGTCTTTTACCATAAGCTGCGCCAATAAAAAAACTGCCGCCAAACGGAAAAATACTTAACTTAGCTTCATACTGCCAATACGATAAATTAAGTGTATCAAATTGAAAGTCTTGAGAAGAATTCATCATCGATTTTAATTGTTTAGAGCGAAAAAGGTCAAAATCATTAAAGTAACTATAACTTGCAGAAAGTCCTATATATCTCCAAAATTTAGATTCAATACTTAAGTTTGGTCCATTTATGATTCCAAAACCCACCATAGGACCAACTCTAATGGCACCAAATAAACCTTCATCATTATCTGTATTTTTGTCATTTTTATCATTATTGTCAGCAGATTTTTCTTCTTTCTCTTTTTCGTCGTCTGTGACTTCATCTTCGTTATTAGCTTTTTGCTCTGATTCGTTTTTATTAGAATTATTATTAATTGGTTTTTGCCCAGGTTTTTTAAATATTTTTTGATCATTTTGATTAGGAAATTTTTGCTCAATGAAAGGATTATCATTAAAAATAGGATTAACTAAATTGTTTTGTAAATTTCTCTGTTGTAGAGGTATAGTAGGATCGACTTGAGGAAATACTTCTACTGAAAAGCATATAAAAAATATAATAATAAATATTTTTAATAAGCTTTTCATAATAGAAAAAACTCCAAAAAAATTTAATGTCTCTTAAAAAAATAGATATTCATTTTATATTTTAAATTGAAAAAAAATTAAATCAAGGAGATGAAATCATTTACCCATGAGTCACCACGAATTTTTTCAGTAGCTGATAGTGCAATAAAATCTTCTGAAATGATTATTCTTTTTTCTGTAAGTGCTCTTTTTAATTTCGAATTTTTAATAAATTTATCCAAAAATTCTTGTTTATTTATAAATTTTTCTAACCAATAGAAAGGAATACCATTTGGAGTTCTTAATAATGTAAATAGCATTTCATCAATATATTCTTGCTTATTTCTTGGTTGATCAAATTTAATAGAAAAATTTTTCCCTCTCTCAATTTTGTCGGAAAAAATAATTTTATCATTTCCTAGTGAATAGGTTTGAAAAGAGTCTGGACCAATTTTATATCGAGTGCCATAAGGAGAATCTTTTGTGGCAGGTAAAAGACCATGCGCACCTGTTCCTAGACCAATATAAGGTTTGCCAAACCAATAAAGGTTATTATGTTTTGTTGGGTATTTAGAAAAATTACTTGTTTCTACTTGCATAAGATGTAAAGCAAGACATTTATGCAAAATTTTATAATATTCATTTACGGCATTTTCATCGTCAGAGTAATCAGATTTTGCAAATTGGGTGCGTTGTTCAATAGTTAATGCATAAGAAGATATACCTGAAGCCCCATGATTAACTAATATTTCAATTTCATTTTCAATATCAATTGTTCTTATTTCTTTTTTTAAACCATAAATAAGATCGACTTGAATATTTTCAAAACCTGCATTTTTTGCCCAGTCTAAATTTGTAAGAATATTTTCAGGTGTATGTTTTCTTCCTAAAATATTTAAAGTTTTTGGGCATAATGATTGAGCTCCTAAAGTAATCCTGTTAAAGCCAATAGCTTTATAGTCTATTAATCTTCTAGCAAAATTTGTTAGAGGGTTTGTTTCTAAAGTTGCTTCTTCAATAATGAAATACTTATTTAAAATATCGAAAAATTTTGTATATGCTGAAGCCTCGAATAATCCTGGAGTTCCCCCACCAAAATAAACTGTAATACTTTGCTGATAATATTCTTTTAAATTTTCTATGAAATAATTCAATTGGTTTTCTAATTCTAAAAAGAATAAATTTGTATCTTTTTTAGAAAATTTAGCTGTTTTAATAAAATCACAGTAAGGACAAATGTGAGGACAGAAAGGTATATGAAAATAAAAACCAATATTTGATTTTTGATTAGGAATGACGATCATTTTTTATTATCCATTTTCTTGAGGAAGCATTTCTCCATATTGTAAATAAAGTTTCGAGCGCATTATACATTAGCAAAGGCTCTAAATTTGCAAAATTTATGCGCATATGATTAAAGTGCTTTTCTTCATTAGAGAAGTAATAACCAGGGGCAATAGATATTTTCTTTTCTAATGCTCTTTGTTCTATAATGCGCAGATCTTCACCAGACGGAAATTCAAACCATAAAAACATTCCTGCTTCAGGTTGATTCCATTTTGCACCGAGTGGAGATAATTTTTTTAGCATAGCTATTAAAGTATCACGTTTTGAACGGAAATTACTTTTTAGTTTAGTAATATGTTTTTTCATAACCCCTCGAATGATCAATTCATAGATAATTTGTTGATCAATAAGTGATGGGATTATAGTTTGAATCAATTTACTTGTTTTTATTTGTTTAATATATTCAATATTTGAAGCAATGTACCCTACTTTTATTCCTGGAGCCAAAACTTTTGAATAACTTGCAACGTAAAAAGTATTGTTTAACCCATCAATAGTTGATAAATTAGGCAATGTAAAATCATCATAATTTAAAGCGGAATAGATATCCATTTCAATAATTAAAGCATTTATTTCTTTTGCTAATTTTATTAAATTGTGTCTTTCAATAGAACTTAAAGAATTTGCAGTGGGTGAATGACAATTAGAGTAGATAATAAAAATTTTTGGTTTTTTAGACTTTATTTCAGTTATTTTTTCTTCAGTTAACAATAATTTTTCTGGTGTTCTTTCAACTGTTATAATTTGATACTGCTTTAAAATGTCAGTATAAAAAAAGATATCATTATTAGGTATTTCAAAGGCAATACAATCATTTTTTTGTAAAAAACTTTCTAAAATAATATTTAAAGCATGCAATGCTCCATTGCAAATGACAATTTGTTCAGAAGATAAAATAGGCATTCCTTTGTTTTCTAAATCAAAAGCTATTGCTTCTTTCAAATTTCTTAAACCATAAGGGCAAGGAGGATCATAAATAAGAGTTTGGTTTGAAAAACATATTCTTGATATGGCACGGAGTTCTTCCATGATGCTAAAGCTTTTATAAACTTGATTGCCCCCTAAATTACAGAAATCTAGAGGAATATTAAGGTAATTTGGGGGAGTGTAATTTGCTTGGTGTTTTTTAAAAATAAAATTATTAGTTGTTTCTTTTTTAGTATTTGTCAGTAAATTCCGATTGTTTTTTTTAAATGAGACATAAAAACCACTGCCAGGTTTAGCTTTGATCAATCCAGCATCACATAACTTATTGTAAGCACTAATGATTCCGATTTTATTAATTTTTAATTGTGCTGATAAATCACGTATACTCGGGAGTTTAGAGCCTAATAAAAGTGTACCAGTCTGAATGGCTTGATTAAATTGGTCAAAAATTTGTTCTGAGTATGTTTTTGGACTGTGTTTGTCAATAGATATTTTACGAAATTTAGCCATTCGATTAAGCCTTTTCATTAACTTATTTATAATTAAAATAAGTATTATTCTTTGCTATTTGTAACATGTCGCAAAAGTAATTACCAGAACAGTTTCAAAAAAGTCATAGGTACAGTTTTTATGATATAGGCAGCACTGTACCTTTGAATTGGCTATTGAAAATTATAATTTGATGCCGAGACTTTCTAGTTCCATTTAGACTAGAAATCATTTTTTTTGTGAGGTGAGTCATGAAAGATAATAATATATATGATATTCATTCTGTTTATTTAAAATCCAATGAAAGAGGTAGTGAAAATTGGGAGAGAATAGAAGGGGTAAATGATCCTGAAGCACGTTTAAATCCAGAGAAAGTTGTTAGTAATTACAAAAATGCCAATTCTGAGCCAAAACTAAAATTAAGCATGCAAAAATCATCAACTCTAATTCCTGGAGCTGTACGAAGAATTGTTAAACTTTTTAAATAATTTTTAATGACTCATAATTATTTTGGTTATTTATTACTTTTACATTTTAATTAAAAGAGGCGCTTGATTTGACTTCATGCTCAAGCTATGCCAGTTTTTCGGAGTTGATGGTTTTGTGTTTTTATTTCTTATATCACACAAATTAAAAGGGAATTTAGTGAAAATCTAAAACTGTCCCGCAGCGGTAATAAAGAACGAAATTTGCAATTAAGCACTGGGGTTTCTGGGAAGCTGCAAAAAGTAGGAAACTGAAAAAAGCTTTAAAGTCCGAAGACCTGCCGTCATACGCCCTTGTAGGCGTTATAGAAATCGATCCGAGGGGATCTTCTGTAAAAAAAGATCATATTATGAAATTATTTTATGCGGCAGTTGTATTTATTTTGCCTGCTTATTCCCTCGCTCAAAATAAAACTGCTATCTTTGTTTTGCCTAATGATGCAGAGAGTGTAGAAAATAAACATGAGCATACACAAAAAAAATTTAAACATGCTACAGAAATTCTTACGGATCCTTCTTTAGGTAATATTAATGAAGAAAACATTCCTGCAAATATTGAGCCAGGTTCTTCGCCTTCTCTAAAAAATATTTCGGATCTTGCGAATAAAATATCTTCAGCACAAGTTGAGCATTTTGGAGGAGAAGCTGGTTCACTAAGAGTGCGTTTGCGTGGCGCACGAGCATTTGAACCAACTTATTATTTTAATGGTTTACCTTTAGCTGGTGCTGGTTCAAGTGAACAAACTGTTACATTAATTCCTATAGCTGCCATATCACAATTAGCTATTTACCCTGATAACCCACCTTTCTGGCTTAATAGTATGGGAATTAGTGGGGATATAAATGTATTGACTTGTCAAAGAGATACTTGTTTTCGTACTGATAAAAATTCAGAGCAAAATTTATTCAGATTTGTAACAAGAACTGGTTCTTATCATTACTGGCAAAATTCTATAAGTCATGCTTTAAAAATCAGTCATGATATTAAGACTTATTCAGTAATGGAGTATAGCAGTAGCAAAGAAGACTATCCTGTTTTTAACAATAATAATTCAATATTAAATTCTAATGCAGGGCAGTACCAAAATTTACAGAACAACGATTTTAAAAAAGCTTCAGTCTATTTTGGTTTAAATTCTCATCAATCTTGGCTTGGTAAAATTAGCAATTCTACTTTATATACCGACTTTGATAAAGGTATTCCTGGAGCGGTAGGAAGTTCAACTAATGCAAGATTAAAAAAGAAGTTGTTTTTATCAACTGTAGCTACAGAAAAGTTGAATTCTAATAATGGAATTCTGTGGAATAATCAGTTAGGTGTATTATTAAATAAGTCAGAAATAGAAAATTTTACAAATGGTTTTTCAGCACAGGCAAATAATTCTTTAAATACAACTTTGCAATTAAAGTCGTGGTTAAGTATCCCGACTGAATTTATATATAATGAAAAATCTGGAATAACTTTTGAGTACTTAAATTTTTCGCAAAAAACAGCATCAGCAGTTCCTGCTGTAAATAATAATTCTTATGATAGTAGCAGCAAAGGACAAAGACATGATTTTCGTCTTGGAGTTTTTGAATCTATTTTAATTCCAGTTAAAGATAATTACTCATTATCGTTGAATGCAAATGCTTGGGTTTCTGTGGCTCAAGCACAGACAGAAATTTCATGTAATAATTTAAGCATGCAAAGTAATTGTAATTCTAGTTACGATAAAAACGAAAAGAATCTTTATGGTTATATGTTATCTTTTCAACATAAATATGAAAATATTATAAATTATTTAAGATACTCATTATCAACTCGAAGACCTTATTTGTCTGAATTATATGGTGCTCCAGGTGGGGTTTTAGCCAATACAGATTTGCTTGAAGAGAAAAGTAAAAAAATTGAATTTGGCCTCATTTTCCCTTATATAGAATTAGGTTACTTTTACACATTAGATAATAATTTAATTTTTTTGCATGACATTGGACAAAATAGTTCGCAGTATCAAAATATTGAGGACAGTTACCGCAATGGTTTTTTTCTAAGTTCGGACTATTATATATATGAAAAATGGAAGTTATTTTTAATATACCAATATATTAATTCTAAAATGTTAAGAAATGAGAATGAATATGTTATCCCCAGAAGTTCTACACATTCTGTTAATACAGGAACTAGTATTGAAAAAATAAATTTAGTTAACTTTGATAATAGTGCTGTTTTTTTGGGTGCTTACTTTAATTTAAATTGGCAAAGCGAATTTTATTTAGACTATATGAATATTAATAAAGTAGAAATTCCTCCTATATATAATTCAGGATTTTCATTCCAAGTAAGTAACAATAGCAAACAAAAACAAATATCTTTAGCTTTGGATATTTATAATATTGCCAATGAGACATATGCTACAGTTTCTAATAGTACAGGTTTTTCGCAACAAATGCAGACCAATGGATATATTGGTTATCCCCCTCCAGGTAGGCGGTTTTATATAACAATTTCAGG